>CBIGXK010000300.1:0-5166 GCA_966193805.1 uncultured bacterium
GCTGCCCGGCGTTGCCTTCATTGGTGGTGGCGGTGAAATTGCGTACTGGCTCGAGCTGAAGGGTGTTTTCGCGCTATACAACGTTCCCTACCCGTTGCTCGTGATCAGGAACTCGTTCCTGGTTATTGATGAGCGAAACGAGGAGCGCATGAAGAAACTGCGTTTGTCCGTTCCCGATATTTTCCACGATGAACATAAGCTGTTGAAGGACCTGGTAAAGCGCAATTCAGAAAAGCAATTGTCGCTGGCCGGAGAGATCACCGACGTTACGTCTTATTACGACAGGCTGAAGACCGTTGCAGGCCAGGTGGACGATACGCTGACCGTGCATGTGGCGGCTTTGCAAACGCGTGCCATCAAGCCTTTGCAGGAACTTGAAAAGAAACTGATCCGCGCCGAAAAAAGAAAGTTTGGTGTGCAGGAGCGGCAGCTTAGAGTACTGAAAAGCGCATTGTTCCCGAACAAGGGGCTGCAGGAAAGAGTGGATAATTTTTTGCCTTACTATGCCAGGTGGGGAAAGGATTTCATCGACACCATCTATGAACATTCGCTTTCTTTAGAGCAGCGGTTCGTCGTCATCACCTGCAGGTGATCATTCGTCGAAGAAATTGTTCCATCCTTCCGACTTTACCTTTCCTGCTTTTTTAATCACGTCATTCTCCATTCGCTTTTTGTATTCATCCATTCTTTTGCCCACTTCCTGGTCGAAACAACCGATGATGCTTGCCGCAAGGATGGCCGCATTTTTGGCCGCATTGAGGGCCACGGTCGCCACGGGTATGCCGTTGGGCATTTGCAGGATAGACAAAACAGAATCCCAGCCGTCGATCGAATTGGAGGATTTGACCGGCACGCCGATAACGGGTAACGACGTGATGGACGCCACCATGCCGGGGAGGTGTGCCGCGCCTCCCGCGCCGGCGATGATCACCTTAATGCCGCGCTGCCTTGCATCGGCCGCATATTTGATCATCCGCCGGGGGGTACGGTGGGCAGAAACAATGGTCAGCTCGAAAGGAATGTTGAATTCCTTTAAGAAATCAGCAGCCGCTTTCATCACTGAAAGGTCGCTGTCGCTGCCCATAATTATTCCCACCAATGGCTTTTCCATGATTGTATAAATTTAAATCCTTTCAAGTCCGCTGAAAAAGAAATCTCCTTCAATCTTCGCGTTCTCATCGCTGTCGCTGCCATGAACGGCATTTTCACCAACAGAAGTGGCAAAAAGCTTACGGATCGTATTTGCTTCCGCCTTTGCGGGATCGGTGGCGCCGATAAGCGTTCTGAACGAGGCCACGGCGTTGTCTTTTTCCAGAATGGCGGCAATGATGGGACCGCTGCTCATGAAAGAGACGAGCTCGCCGTAAAACGGCCTTTCTTTATGAACGGCGTAAAATTCGCCTGCCTTTTCTGCTGTTAAGCGGGTAAGCTTTAACGCGATAATGCTGAATCCTTCTTTGATGATCCTGTCGATGATCGCGCCTGCATGGCCATTCTTCATCGCATCGGGCTTGATCATGGTAAACGTACGGTTGCTCATGTAATTTTTTATTTGGGCGCAAAGGTAGATAACTTGGTGACTTGGAGAAGTAAAATTGGCAATTGGGCATTATTTCTGCAACTTTGCGCACATTTTGATGCAACCTGTACAGGAAATATTCCCCCTATTAAAGGCGCCCCGGAAAGTGGTGATTACCATGCACCAAAAACCCGACCCCGATGCAATGGGTTCGTCATTGGGCCTTTATCATTTTTTGTCGGGCCTGGGCCACGACGTGACGGCAATTTCACCCACCAACTGGCCAACCTGGCTCAACTGGATGGCCGGCGCCGAAAAGGTGATCGATTACGAGTTGACGGCGGAAAGGGCCCTAAAGGCGCTGAAAGAAGCGGAATGGCTGTTTTGCCTGGACTTTAACATTTTTACACGCACCAAGAACCTGTCTCCACACCTCTATGCGTTCAAAGGCACGAAGGTGTTGATCGACCACCACCAGCAGCCTGACACCGCAAATTTTGATTACGGCATCAGCGACACCGCCAAAAGCTCCACATCCGAGATGGTGTACGACCTGATCGTTCAATCGGGTAACCAGGACAAGATCAACAGCGCCATCGCCGAGTGCATCTACGCAGGGGTGATGACCGATACGGGATCTTTCCGGTTCGCGTCCACAACCGCATCCGTGCATCACATGATCGCGTTCCTCAAAGAAAGAGGCCTCGAACATGCGAAGGTCCATGAAAATATTTACGATAACTTTCTCGAGAACCGCCTTCGGTTTATAGGTCACGTGCTGATGAACAGGATGGAGGTTTTTTACGAATACAACACGGCGCTGATTGCGATTCCAAAAAGAGACCTGCTCAGGTACCAGATCAGGACAGGTGACACCGAGGGACTGGTAAATTACCCGTTGAGCATTCAGGGCATCAAACTTGCTGGTTTGGTGATTGACAGGGACGAAGAAAGAAAATGGAGCTTTCGCAGTAAAGGAGGATTTGATACGAATACATTTGCCAGGAAATACTTTAACGGGGGAGGGCACTACAATGCTTCCGGAGGAAAAAGTTCCGACACCCTCGAGAAGACTGTGGAACAATTTAAACTGGCCATGAAAGAAAACGCTGATCTCTTAAAATAAATACAAATACTCATTAATGAAACGAACATCAAACCTCCTTCTGAGCTTAGTGACGATACTATTTGTGGCTGAAGGATGCTCATCGGGCGGATTTAAAAAAACCGAAAGTGGGCTTCTGTACAAGATCGTATCCCCTGGTAGCGGACCCATTGCAAAAAATGGAGAGTTCCTGAAAGTGAACTACACGCAAAAAGTTCGCGATTCACTTATTTCTACCAGCAATGGCGGACTGCCTACCTATGCAGCAGTTGATTCTGTTGGCGCAGTGTACAACCCCGCCGAAGTTTTTGGCAAACTTAGAAAAGGCGACAGCGTTATCATCGTGATGCTGGCCGACAGTCTCCAGAAAAAACAGGGTATGCTTCCTCCGTTCATCAGGAAGGGCGACAAGCTCACACTGTTTATCCGTGTGATGGATATTCTGAAATCTGAAGCAGATGTTCGCAGCGACCAAACGGCACAGCTCGAAACAAAAAAAGCCAAAGAAATTGATGAGATCCAGAAATACCTTGACGACAAAAACATCAAAGCCGAAAAAACCTCTAAAGGTGTCTTTGTACAAATTGAAGAAAAAGGCGACGGACCCGCAGTGGATTCCGGTAAAGCGGTGCATGTAAATTATACCGGCACTACGTTTGGCGGTAAAGTTTTTGACTCGAACGTGGATACCGCCTTCGGCCACCACGAACCATACGTTTTTGTGATTGGCCAGAGAGGAGCGATCGAAGGCTGGGACGATGGACTGCGCCTGCTCAACAAGGGCGGTAAGGCGAAACTGTACATCCCCTCGATGCTGGCGTACGGACCAAATCCTCCTCCGGGAGCGCCGTTCAAGGCTTACGAAAACCTGATCTTCGATGTGAATGTGCTCGATGTTACGGTGCCCGAACAACGTGCGCCGCAAATGCCGCCGATGCACCCGCGCCAGGCGCCCGGAGCAAGGCCAGGGTCTGCACCAGCGCAATAATTCATTATTTAAACACTTCAGAGGCCAGCTTAATGGCCTCTTTGGCTTCCTTTACGTCATGAACCCTGAGCAGGTCTGCACCATGCAGCAATGCTACGGTGTTCATGACGGTGGTGCCATTCAGGGCATCTGCCGCACTTACACCGAGCGTTTTGTAGATAGTTGATTTACGCGACAAGCCCGCCAGTAAAGGCACACCCAATATTTTAAGTGACCGCAGGTTTTTCAGCAGCTCAAAATTTTGTCGGGCGTTCTTGCTGAAGCCGAAGCCCGGATCGGCAATTACATCTTTAATACCGGCCTCCCTGCACTGCCGGATCTTCATGATAAAATAATCGAGTACCGACTTTGTCACGTCGTCGTAGCTGGTATGTTCGTGCATTGTTTCCGGGTTGCCGCGCATGTGCATGCACACGTAGGGAACATGCAGCCCGGCAACAGTACGCATCATGGCGGCATCCCTTTCTCCGCCGGTGATATCGTTGATCATGGAAGCTCCCGCCGCAACACACAGCGCCGCGACGCGGCTGTAGTAGGTGTCGATGGAAAAGATGGCTTCGGGAAATTTATCAGTTACAATGTCAACGATGCCGGATAAGCGGGAAAGTTCCTGCTCTTCGGTGAGCATTATTGAACCGGGCCTGGTGCTTTGCGCGCCGATGTCTATGATGTCGGCGCCTTCTTCGAGCATGCGTTCCGTGTGGCGCAGCACGGCATCGGCGCCATCGGCGCGGCTGTCTTCATAAAATGAATCGGGGGTTAGGTTGATGATGCCCATCACCAGCGGATGTTCGGCTGCCAGCAGTCTTCCCTTACAGTTCAGCGTAAACATTGAGTTGTTATCTTTACATTTGACGCGGAAAAATTAAGCATAAAAATAGGAACCGGGCAAACTGTTATTCTTGTTAATGAACAATACTATCGAGCAATACGATTCAGCGGTACAATCCTGTAAAGACATATTTTTAAAAAAGACCAAAGACTACGGCACCTCATGGCGGGTGCTGCGGCCCATCTCCATACTTGACCAGTTGTTCATCAAGGCACAGCGCATAAAAACCATCCAGGAAAAGCGGGAGCAGAAGGTTGCCGACGATGTGATGGATGAATTTCGCGGAATGGTCAATTACAGCATCATCGGGCTGATACAATTATTTCTGCAAAAAGATGCGATAGAAGATTTGCCTGTTGACCAGGTTGAGAAATGGTACGATAAAGAGGTGGAGACTACAAAGGCCCTAATGCTGAGAAAGAACCATGATTACGGAGAAGCATGGCGCAGCATGAGCCAGGAAAGTTTTGTGGATCTCATCCTGATGAAATTGATGCGCATGCGGCAGATCATCGCTAACGAGGGAAAAACGATCATCAGCGAAGGACTCGACGCAAACTACCAGGATATTATCAACTACTCGCTGTTTGCGATCATCATTAACGAGGTTAAAAAGTTAAAAGTTAAAAGTTAAAAGTGCTTTCTTTGATCGTCTTGAGAAAATGCATCGGTCCCGTTAAGAATTTTAGCAGCTTTAAAAGTAAACACAGGATATGATTGCC
>CBIGXK010000301.1:0-5163 GCA_966193805.1 uncultured bacterium
AAGTTTGACAGGGTGATACAGGAAAATATCCAGGCGTTGACAAAGTCGCTGGTGCACAGGATCATGAATATCCCGGAAGTGGAGGTGGTCAGGCTTCCCAGGAAAATGCACCGGACGATGGAACGCGAGGTGGATTCGTTGTTGCAGATAAAGAAGGCCGCGGGTGAGGCGGCGTTGCTGAATGTGGAATGGCAGGCGGACAATGATCCGGATATGTGCCTGCGGATGTTGTTATACCATGCACATTCTGCGTTGGCGTATAGGTTGCCTGTTCTGGGCGTTGTGGTTTATATAGGCAGAAACAAAGTAGACATGCCTGTGGTGCTGGATTATGAAAACCTCCGTTATCATTACAGGTTGATTGATTTAACGGAGCTGAGCCCGGAAACTTTTTTGGAGTCGGATGTGCCCGAGGAAATTATTATGGCGGTGTTGGCGGGTAAGACGCGTTATGAGCAAAAAAGGGAAGTGATCAGGAAAATATTAAATAAATTGCGGACGTTATTGCAAAATGACAGCGGGGCACTGAACCGCAAAATCGGGCAATTAGAAATTATTGGCGAATTACGTAATGTTCAAAAAATCATCTTAGAGGAGGAAACAAAAATGGCGCTTACCTATAATATTGAAAGAGATATCCGTTACAACCAGGGCCTTGAGAAAGGCCTTGAGAAGGGAATTGAGAAAGGAATTGAGAAAGGAATTGAGAAAGGTCTTGAAAAGGGCATTGAAAAAGCAACGGCTGACAGAAACGCTGCTTTTGTTAAATCGTTATTACAGCATACGGCACATTCCACTGAGGAAATTGCACAATTGGTCGGTGTGCCCATCGAATTCGTCGGCAAAGTTAAAGCGGATCTCGGCTTGCCGGCATGACCAACAATTCTCAACAGGCATCGACAGCGGGTCACTGAACCGTAAAATCGGGCAATTAGAAATTATTGGCGAATTAAGTAATGTGCAAAAAATCATCTTAGAGGAGGAAACAAAAATGGCGCTTACCTATAATATTGAAAGAGATATCCGTTACAACCAGGGCCTTGAGAAAGGCCTTGAGAAGGGAATTGAGAAAGGAATTGAGAAAGGAATTGAGAAAGGTCTTGAAAAGGGCATTGAAAAAGCAACGGCTGACAGAAACGCTGCTTTTGTTAAATCGTTATTACAGCATACGGCACATTCCACTGAGGAAATTGCACAATTGGTCGGTGTGCCCATCGAATTCGTCGGCAAAGTTAAAGCGGATCTCGGCTTGCCGGCATGACCAACAATTCTCAACAGGCATCGACAGCGGGTCACTGAACCGTAAAATTGCTCAACTGGAAAGCATCGGCGAATTGCCCAATCCAATACAATACAATCGTCAAAACACTTCCCGTAACTCAGCCCTCCACACGCGTAAACAAATGTATCAGCTCCAGCGTTTTCAACTGCGAATCCGCTTCATCGGCAATCCTGTGAAGCACCCTCAGCTCAGAAATAGATAGGAACAACGCAAGCCCCTCACAAGGTGTCGGAATGCTGATGACCTTCGACGGAGACTCAGGCATCTCGCTATAATCCTCATAAAGCTCGTCAATCAGCTTCTTGAAATCACAAAACTCCCCTCGCTGAAAATTAATCAACACACAACCAAAAGCAAATTGTAAATACTGACATTGCGAACAGTAAATAATATATCCATATTGGTCGTCAAAACTAAGCGCCTGGTATTTGCACATAGGAAAATTTATAGCCACCGAAAATATTCCGAATAAATCTCGTCACATAACGATATCAGGAAACAAAGTTTCGAAATAAGAAATGACTGGCTCTGTCAAAAACCAAAAAAATCAAACCATCAAATTACACATCACCACCCTGCAACCCGTTTGTCAGAAAATTGTCAGAGGCATTTCACAACACGCGATATTTCCTTTCGCGTAAATTGTTTTTCCCTATCGCGTATCACACCGCAACACACAGTAGTCATTTTTGTGAAAATTCTGACTGTATATGAAACAATCTATATTCATCCTGTTACTATTTATCCCCTTCCTCGCATTTTCATCACCCACACAAACAAAACCCGCGACCATCAAAGGCACCGTAAACACGTCAAACGGCAACGCAGCCGAATATGCAACGGTAACCCTGAAAGGAACTAACAAAAACACACTCGTAAACGATAAAGGGAAATTTGAAATCGATAACGTTCGGCCCGGCAAACACACCCTGCTCATCTCCCTGGCCGGCGCCACAGCAAAACAATTCCCGGTAAACCTGAAATCCGGCGAAACCCTCGTCCTCCCCGAAATCATCCTCAACAACAACACACAAAGCCTGCAAACAGTGGAAGTTACCGGCCGCAAAGAAACTTCCTACAAAAGCGACAGATCGTTCTCTGCAACAAAAATCGAAATGAACATCAAAGACGTACCGCAGTCCATCTCCACCGTAACCAAAGAGCTGATGCAGGACCAGCAGGCATTCCGTACCGGCGACGTGCTCAAAAACGTGAGCGGCGTGAACCAGTTCTCCGGTTACGATGATTACACGCTTCGCGGCTTCAGAAGTAATACGCAATTGCTTAACGGACTCAAAACAGTTGTAGGCTTCTGGAGCCAGCCACTGCTGGCTAATATCGAAAGGGTGGAAGTGATCAAAGGACCCGCCGCTGCCCTGTTCGGCAACACCGATCCCGGTGGCACCATCAACCGCGTAACAAAGAAACCGCTCGACGTAGACAGGAAATCGTTTTCCTTCACAGCGGGCAGCTTCCAAACCTACCGCGGCACGATAGATCTTACCGGCCCGCTGAACGAAGAAAAAACGGTCCTCTACCGATTAAACGCGGCGTATGAAAGCAGCGAAACCTTCAAAACAAACATGGGCTCCGAAGATGTGCTCATCAGCCCCTCACTATCATTCGCACCCAACGACAAAACGCGCGTCAACCTCGACCTGGTCTATGCGCAGTCGAACAGTAAGTTGTACCGCGGACAACCCATATTCGGCGCAACGGCCGGCACCCAGCTCAACTCCACACCCATATCATTTACCATCGGTCGCGCAAACGATTATCTAAAAGAGAAAAACTTTTCTTCTAATATTTCACTGAGCCACCAATTCAACCCCAACCTCTCCTTCAACCTGTCGTACCTCAAATTTCTATGGACCGAAGACCTGATGGAACACCGCAGCTCCAACAGCTATGCAGTGGATGGCGCAGGTAACGAAATTCCGACATTGATGGGCCTGCAAACCATCCGCAGGCTCTCTAAAAATTATAACGACAACCTCACCGCTTACTTCGTCGGCCGCTTTCATACGGGAAGCCTCGAGCACCAACTGCTGCTGGGTTACGACTTCAACCAATTCTCCGTGCCCGTGGGCGGGTCACAGGAAACCGCACGCGGCTATAAACTGAAAAATGGCTCGGTAACCAACACTTATAACGCAGATAAGAAAGATGATTACCTGCTGGATACCGACGGCAACCCCATTCCAAATGTGCCCCACTTTAACCTCGTCAATCCCGATTATTCAATCGCCAACGTGTCCAACTACGTTACCACCAGCACAGCGACGGCGCCGGCCCGAAACCTGTCGCACGGCATTTACATACAGGACCAGGTAAAGTGGAACAGTCTAACTGTATTGCTCGGTCTTCGAAAAGAATTCTACACAGACATATTCAACTTCGAGAAACCAGGCGAACAAGATATTCGACAGGAGTCGCTGATACCACGCCTGGGGCTGGTCTATAACCTCACGAGAAATATTAATCTCTATGGCATCTTCGTGCAGGGCTTCATGCCGCAGAACACCGCTTCCATGACAAACCCCAATGCCGGCGGACCTTTCGATCCGCTAGTGAGCCGCATGTACGAAGCGGGAGCGAAGGGCGATTTTCTGAACCGCAGGCTGAGCGCAACCCTCGCCCTCTACCAACTTGAACAAAACAACGTATTGGTGAACGCCAACAGTACCACCAACCCCGACCTGCTGGAACAACGCGGCCAGGAACGAGGACGCGGAATAGAAGTGGATATCAACGGCCGGCTCGCCGACAACCTCTTCATCAGCGCCAACTACACCTACAGCAAAACGATCATCTCGAAAACTACCGACAAAGAACTGGAAGGCAAGCTGAAAGAAAACGCTCCCTTGCAACAAGGCGGCCTCTGGGCAAAGTATTACCTGCCCGGCGAAAAACTTAAAGGACTCGGCTTTGCAGCAGGTTGCAATTTTGTAACCAAACGCCGCACGTTCTCCGACATTCTTGAACTCCCATCGTATGCGGTGCTCGACGCAGCACTGTACTACCGGTATGAGAAGATTCAACTGGCGGTGAACTTTGATAATATTCTCGACAAAACACATTGGATAGGCGGCTACGATTTCAACCGCCTCTTCCCCGGCGCCCCACGCAATTTCCTGGCCACCATCACATACACTTTGTAAATGACCGTCAAAAAAGCATTCGGAAAAATACACCTCTGGCTCGGCTTCGCTGCCGGGCTGGTGGTGTTTGTGAGCCTGCTTGCGGCATCAGTGTTCGTATGGGAAAAGGAACTGAATGAATGGTACCATCACGACAAGATATTCGTTGCCCAGGTTAAAGCTCACGTCTTGCCCTTTGATTCGCTGGCTGCAACGGCAAAAAAGGCTTCCGTCAACCATTCGATAACCGCATTGAATATTGACAGGGATCCCGAAAAGGCCTATGTGTTCATGAATTATAAAGTTAGCAAAGACACTGGCTGGTCATGGGCATCGGGAATGGACGACTACAGCAAAATTTATGTTGACCAATACACCGGCAAATTCCTGGGCAGGGTCGATCTGCGTTATGACTGGATATTCTGCACGCGAATGTTGCATCAATGCCTCTTGTTGAACTACGACGTGGGTCATTACATTGTAGGCGGCGCCACCATTATTATTTTTATCATGGTGGTAACGGGCATCATGTTATGGTGGCCGAAAAATAAAGCCGCACTTAAGCAGCGCCTATGGTTCAGGTGGAAGAAAAGCACGCGATGGAAACGAAAAAACTATGACCTGCACAACATCGGCGGCATCTACACCTTTTTCTTCATCCTCATATTCGCAGTGACAGGACTCGTATGGACGTTCGACTGGTGGACCGACGGAATATATCGCCTGCTTGGAAACGATCCC
>CBIGXK010000302.1:0-5163 GCA_966193805.1 uncultured bacterium
CCTCTAAAACACCCCGTAATCTTGAATGGAACGCCGGGTTGGGTTTCATCAGCGATGACTATTACCTCTATGGCTTCCGTCCCGATTCGTTAAAGTTTACAAAGGATCAGCTAAAACAAAGGTTCCAGACGATCGAAGGCAAAGTAAGTTTGCGCAACATCGTGCCCACAGAATTTGGCCTGAGCTACAATCCTTCCGCGAGAATTGCAGTATTCACCGATAACCACGATCCGAAAACGACGGAGGCAAATACCGTAGTGACACTTCCCGTTCAAAAGCGTTTCGGCAAAACCACCGCATTCGACCTCGGCCTCGTAGCCGATCTCACCAGTTTCAGGAATGAGGGCAATACACACAAAACGCAAAACAACAACGTGTACATGATCAAGCCGACGGTGCTGTTGAAAACGCCCAACCTTTACCTGCATGCCGGTATCATGCCTTCGTGGGACATGGGCGTGTTTCACATGATGCCGAATGCGATGGCCGACATCACCACCAACGACCAGCGCTTCACTTTGCAATTGGGATGGATCGGCTATTATAATAAAGGTTCGTACCAGCGGTTCGCATCTGTCAACCCCTGGCTCGCCAAGCCGGATTCGCTGCTCAATACGAGGGTGCAGGAAGGATATGTGGGCTTTAAGGGCTCGGCCGGTGATCACTTTAGCTATTCGGCAAAAGTGGGCTACCAGCAGCATAAGAATATCCCGCTGTTCGTCAACGACATGAACGACGGAAAAACATTCGGGATCATTTATGAAGAAAAACTGAACATGTTTCAGTCGCACGTGGAAGCGGAATACCGTGTAGGAGAAAAGTTCAGCGCGAAAGGAACTGTAAACTGGAACATTTTCAAAGTGGAGCAGGAGAAAAAAGCCTGGGGAATGATTCCCATTGAATTGAATACATCATTGCGCTGGCAGTTACTGAAGGATCTTTTCTTCAGGGCCGACCTGTGGGCGTGGGACGGACCGCGGTACCGCGGTAAGGACGGTGATTCGTTTAAAGGCGAGGGCGCTTTCGACCTCAATGCGGGCGCCGAATTCAGAATAACAAAAAATTTCAACGTCTGGCTGCAGATGAATAATATCATGAACAACAGGTACGAACGGTGGAACCAGTATGAGGTGTTTGGCTTCAATATCCTCGGAGGTATTGTATATTCGTTCAACCAATAGTCAGCATGGTAGAATTGGTGAAAACATACCTGCTCCAGCATAACAGCATCAGCATCCCCGGCCTGGGTACCATTTATGTTGAGCGAATTCCCGCGCAATCCGATTTTGTGAACCGGCAGTTGCTGCCGCCGGCATACCATTTCCGGTTCGATAAATATTTCGATGCACCCGGAAAAGAATTTTTCACTTACCTCGCTGCAAAAAAACATGTGGAAGACTATGAGGCCATCAGGATGTATAACGAATGGGCACTTCAACTGCGCAACAATATCGGCGCCGAGCAGCCCACCTTGCTGGAAGGCCTGGGCTCACTGAAAAGAGACGAATCTGGCGAAGTCGTTTTTGAGGCCGCCGGCAACCAGTATTTATACAGTCAGCCCGTTCCTGCCGAACGGATCGTCAGAACGAACGCTAAGCATACGATGATTGTAGGCGACAAAGAGGTAACGAATGTGGAAATGAGCGGATATCTGCAGGAAGGCTTGCGGAGAAAAAGGACAGCGTGGTGGATATATGCTCTTATCGTCGCCGCCATTGCGCTGCTGGCCATCTTCTTCCATTTTTACCGGGCAGGCAACAGTTCTCCTTTTGGCAACGGGCAAACAATTGATGCTAAATGATCATCTACCAGCGGTGTCCTGTGTGCGACTCAACGGGTATCCAGAAATTTTTAACGGCAACCGATCATACGGTTTCGAAGGAGCCGTTCGAGATCTGGCAGTGCGCGCACTGCTCGCTTCGTTTCACGCAAAATATTCCGGAACAGCACGACATCGGCAGGTATTATCAATCGGACGAGTACATCTCACATACCGAAACGAATAAAGGAATCATCAACCGCCTTTACCTGTGGGTGAGGCAGCTTACACTTCGGTCGAAGCAAAAGTTTATCGAAGAAAAAGGCGGTATGAAAAAAGGAAGGCTGCTCGACGTAGGCGCAGGAACGGGCGCATTCGTTCATCACATGCAAAAAGCGGGTTGGCAGGTGACAGGCCTCGAACCCGATGCCACGGCCATCGGCCGTGCGCAATCACAATACGGCTTGAACCTGCGGCCCGTTGATTCGCTCTTCGCTCTGCCAGCAGCATCGTTCGATGTCATCACCATGTGGCATGTGCTCGAACACATTCATGATTTGCATGGCTACATCGAACAATTAAAAAAATTGCTGAAGCCTTCCGGCAAACTGTTTATCGCCGTGCCGAACTACACGAGCCGCGACGCCGGGCAATACCGTGCATACTGGGCAGCGTACGATGTGCCGCGACACCTCTATCATTTTTCGCCTGCGGCAATGCAGGCATTGATGAACAGGCACCATCTGAAAATTGACGGTCTGCAGCCCATGTGGTTTGACAGCTTTTATGTAAGTATGCTCAGTGAAAAATACAAAACGGGCACCGCGGGTTTAATAAAGGGATTTTTCAGCGGACTGCGCTCGAATGTCCGGGCGCTCTCAAACAGACGCAAGGCGAGCTCGATAATATATGTTATTTCTTCCGGACCCCTGCCCGAAGAAATACCCGCAAAATAATATGTGTAAATTGGCTTATTAATATTCGCACTACATGAAAAAAAGCTTCATCTGTTCAATTGTATTGTTACTGTCGGTAACAGTATTTTCACAGCAAGGATCGTCTGTCGCCATCATCCCGCAGCCTGCGTCTGTTCAGGCCGGAGAGGGCAGCTTCACGCTCAGTGCCGGTACTGCCATTGCCGCTACGGGAGAGGGCGCCGGTAAGATTGCCGCTTATCTTTCAAAAAAAATAGCGGTACCCACAGGCTTTAACCTGAAAGTGGGACCATCGGTGCAATCGTCGAATGGGACCATTCAATTACAGCTTGTTGACCGGCCGGGTAATAAGGAAGGATACGCGCTGAAGGTGACGCCGCAATCGGTCGTCATCACCGCCGATTCTGCTGCCGGCCTGTTTTACGGAGTGCAAACGCTGTTGCAATTGCTGCCGAAAGAAATTGAAAGCAGCGAGCGGGTAACAAATGTTGCATGGACCATCCCTGCCGTGACTATCGCCGATGAACCGCGTTTTGGCTGGCGCGGCCTGATGCTCGACGTGGCCAGGCATTTCTTCACCAGGCAGCAGGTAGAAGATTTTATTGACGACATGGTGAAGTTCAAATACAACGTTCTGCATTTGCATCTCACCGACGACCAGGGCTGGCGCATACAGATCGAATCATTACCGAAGCTTACCGAAGTGGGCGCCTGGCGTCCCGAAAGAAAAGGGAGGTGGGGAAACACACCGAAGCCCGACCCGAAAGAACCAAAAGATTACGGAGGCTTCTACACACACGACGATATTCGCGAGCTGGTGAAATATGCCGCAGACAGGTTCGTGACCATCATACCCGAAATAGATGTACCCGGCCACAGCCTTGCCGCAGTGGCTTCTTATCCCGACCTCTCGTGTACCGACGGCAATTATTATGTGAGTGTGGGCGACAAGATCATGAACTGGCACTCCAGGGGATTCACGGCACTAATAGACAACACCCTGTGTCCTGCGAACGAAAAAGTGTACGCCTTTCTCGATAAGGTATTTACAGAGTTGGCGGAACTATTTCCGAGCGAGTACATCCACATGGGTGGCGACGAATGTGCAAAGGATTTTTGGGTAAAGAACCCGGCAATACTTGCGTTGATGAAGAAAGAAGGCCTGAAGAATATGCACGAGGTGCAAAGCTACTTTGTAAAGCGCGTGGAAAAGATCATTGCCTCAAAAGGGAAAAAACTAATTGGGTGGGATGAAATACTGGAAGGCGGATTACCTGCCGATGCCACGGTGATGAGCTGGCGTGGGATAAAGGGAGGCATACAGGCGGCAAAGATGGGCCATAAAGTGGTGATGAGCCCCAGCACTTATGCTTACGTGGATCTGTACCAGGGCGATCCCATCAGCGAACCGCCCACCTATGGAATGGTGCGGCTGCGCGATTCTTATAAATTCAATCCCGTGCCGGAAGGTGTAGACGGCAAGCTCATCCTTGGCGGACAGGCAAACCTCTGGACAGAGCAAATACAGAACACAAGGCACATGCAATACATGCTGTGGCCGCGAGCGCTTGCTGTTGCGGAAAGTGTGTGGACGCCGGAAGGAAAAAAGAATTGGGACGATTTCATCAGGCGCGTTGAAAAAACATTTCCGCGCATGGATGAGGCGGGCATGAAATATTCCATAAGCATGTATGACCCGCTGTTCAGGGCGGCGTGGTCGGGCGGGCAGATAAAGTTGACCTTCAGCACCGACCTCGATGATCTCGACATCCACTATTCCTACGATGGCTCGAACCCGGATGATCATTACCCAAAATATACTGCACCGTTGATCGTTCCCAAGGATGCAAGGATGGTGAAGGTGATCACTTACCGCAACGGTGAAAGAGCAGGCAAGCAGATCGACATGCCGGTAACTGAATTGGAAAAGCGCGCAGGAAAAAAATAAAGCCGCGATATTATTCACCGCAACCGAACCGTTATGCGCAAAAGCGCTGGCATATTGCTGTACAGACGCCGCAACAATCAATATGAATTGTTTCTGGTTCATCCGGGCGGGCCGTTCTGGAAGAATAAAGACATGGGCGCATGGTCGATCCCGAAAGGAGAATTTGAAGAAGGTGAGGAGCCTTTAAAAGCTGCGCAACGTGAGTTTGAAGAAGAAACCGGACAGCGCGTGGATGGAGAATTCATAGAGCTGCGTCCATCGAAACAGAAATCCGGAAAGATGATCTATTGCTGGGCGCTCGAAGCCGATCTGGACGAATCGGCGATTGTATCGAATACATTTCCGCTGGAGTGGCCGCCGAAATCAAAAAAGTTTATTGACGTTCCCGAAGTGGATAGGGCCGGGTGGTTCGGCTTTGAAGAAGCAAAGCTGAAAATAATTCCCGGGCAGGTGGGGATGGTGGAGGAGTTGGAGGGGAGGATCGGGAGACGTGAGACGTGAGGTCCTCCCCCGGTCCCTCC
>CBIGXK010000303.1:0-5125 GCA_966193805.1 uncultured bacterium
AGTCAGGGATGCCTTTATCAGTTGGTCCCATCTACCCTTCGACCACGGTTGATCCGAAACAAAACCCGCTATCTTTCCGTCCTCAACTTTTACAATGTCATCGATGTTGTACAGCACTTGAAATCCCTGCCTTTTCAGGTCGGTTGTTAAATTGCGGCCGTCTTTTCTTTTCGTAAAATGACCCTTGCCGCCGCCTATAAAAATATCCACGCCCGACTGTAAAAAGCCCAGGGCAATGTCGTCTTGCATCGCACGGTCGGGCACATGCGCCGTAAAGGCCGCAGGCGTGGCATCAGTGATGGAAGTAGTGGCGATCAGGCCGGTGGATAAACCGTTCTTTTCGGCTATTTCAAGTATGGTTGCAACTGCGCGGTCCGATGAATCAACGCCAATGGCATGATTATGCGTTTTTACGCCGGTCGACAAAGCCGTGGCGCCGGCCGCAGATTCTGTAATGTAGCGGTTTGCCGAATTCGTTTTCGAAAAACCAATATACCTGAACCGCTCCAGGTTGAGGGAACCCTTGTTGACCGTCAACCCCGCGTATATCTGCGCCACGCCCATACCATCGCCGATCATTAAAATAACATTTTTGACTTTGGGCCGTTGGCCCTGCACCGAATCGGCAAATTGAGAAAAAGCCGTAGTGGAAAACGTGGAAATAAAAAGAAACAGCGCAATGAACTTATGCATAAAGTTGGTTGTTTACCGAATGAAACACGAATGGAAACAAAAGATAACAAATAAAGCCGGCTCGAAAGGAGCCGGCACCAACCTGGCAGTCCGGGAGTATTATTTTTTCCGGTAAACAAATCCGTCGAGCACAATATCAGTTTCTCCTTTGTGCTTCACCACACGCATAATGGTGGGATACCAACCTTCTTCCCCGAACTTTAAAGGAACAGGGATCTTTCGCTCATAATTTTTCTGTGTCTTTAAAAAGTCGAGTGTGATCATGGGTTCATAAAAGGTAACCTTCCCGTCATACGATCCGTAAATAAATGTTTCGGTGAAGGGTTTGCCATGAAGCTCGGGCGATGTTACATCCACCCAATGCGCGCCCATCTGTGGTATATTGTGGCCCGTGTTGACATACGAAGCGGGTAAAAACTCCGACGAAGGAACATTTTGAAACTTCACGCTGTCTCCTTCGTAAGCTCCAATGGCCAGCACCTCGTCGGGTGTTGATGAATAAAAGTGGAAATCGAAGTGCGGCTTGTCGTAAATGTTAACCGGCTCATGCCCGTTCGGGTTCCAGTTCATCAATACGAAGTTGAACGGAAGGATAGTGTTCGCTACCTCGTTGAATTTCACGACCCAATAATCTTCTCCGGCTTTGCCATGGCCGTGGCCCGCGCCGTGGCCAACGGGCAACGAATTCAATGCCGCATCGGTGAGCGTGATGCCTATTTTTTCAGGCTCGCCTTTTTTGTTGATGGTGGTCCACGTCCACGCCTTTCCGCCATGAACGGTCACCTCATCGCCTTTGTACAGACCTTTCCTGCTGTGGTCGCTGTTGTAGCCAAAGGATGTCACGAGCGCCGCAATACCTGCGACGAATAAAATCTTTTTCATTTTTGTTTTTTATTCAAAAATGAAGCGATGCAAGAGCAAAGGAAAGCGCTTACTGCATGAACTGTACAGACTGCCGAATGAATTGCGTTATTTGATAAAGAAAAATAATAATTTTAGTTTTTGAACCCCATGTCTGATGCCGCTTAACCGAACAATGGATGAAACCGGCTTGCTGTCAGCCATTGCTAATGGCGATGAAAAGGCTTTTGCACAGTTGTTCCATAAATGGCGCGACAGGTTATTCTTCTTTATTCTCAAATTGACGGGGTCGCCGGAGATTGCGGAAGATGTTTTGCAGGATGTGTTTACGCAAATCTGGCAAAACAGGTCATCGGCCGCAACCATCGAAAATTTCCAGGCTTATCTCTACAAAGCGGCAAGAAACAGGATCAGCAGCAGCATGCGGCGCATATCACTTGAAACACTGATCCTCACCGAACTGCAAAAGAATTCCACGGCATCGGAAGATTCTCCCGAACAAATCGTATTTCGAAAAGAGCTTCACGAAAAGATCCAGTTGGCCCTGCGCAAGCTGCCTCCCCAGCAAAGACAGGTGTACAGGATGACCCGCGAAGACGGATTAAAACAACATACCATCGCCAGCCTGCTCAACATTTCCGTATCAACCGTTAAGAACCACATGACGCAGGCACTGCGCACGCTGAAGCAGGAAATGCGACATTTCTATCATTCCGTCTGGCTAATGATCATCTCCGGCATCTTCTGCCTCGTATAATATTCCCGCATAACTGGGAGCAGATCGGTTTTCGTTCGTCTTCATTGTACGGATAGAGCTCATCCGGCAAAAAATATGGACCAAAACTATATCGCAGAATTGTTCAACCGGTTCTTCAGCAACACCATCACCGCTGAGGAAAAAGTGATCCTGGCGAACTGGGTTAAAGACAAAAGCAATAAGGCTGCCTTTGAAACCATGTTGCAGCATTCGTGGGAGAACTTTGAACTGAACCGCTCCCTCACGGAAGAAAAAGCCGGCGCGCTGCTGTCGGCCATCCTTGAAAAAGACAAAATTCACGAATCGCCACGCACCAAAATTGTACCTATGCGCTCACGCATCCGGGTTCGCAGTGTTGCAGCAGCGATCCTTATTTTAGTCACTGCCGGCGCAGCGTATTTTTTGTGGCAGCAGGGCACGCAGCAAACTGAAATGGTGGCGGTTTCGGATGTGGCGCCGCCATTGTCGAGCGATGCCGTACTCACGCTCGCCAACGGTGAAAAGATCGTTCTCGACAGCGCGGCCAACGGCCACCTCATTGATCAGGGTAATACCAACATCGTTAAACTCGCGGATGGACAGATCGTTTACGGCAGCAGCGGCGCAATGGCAGAAACTCTTTTCAACACCCTTACGGTTCCCGTAGGCAGCAGGATAGCGAGCATAACGCTTTCGGATGGAAGCACGGTATGGCTGAACGCGGGTTCTTCAATCACTTATCCTGTAGCCTTCTCCGGCGGTGAGCGTAAAGTGAATATAACGGGAGAAATATTTTTCGACATCGCCCATGATGCAACAAAGCCTTTCATCGTTACGAAAGGCGCTCAGCAAATCAAAGTACTCGGCACACAGTTTAACGTGAACGCTTACGATGATGAATCAGCAATGAAAGTAACGTTGCTGAAGGGATCGGTGCAGATTGCAGCCCCCTCAGGCGGAGTGATCCTTACACCCGGACAGACGGCAAGCATACACGGGAACGAACCTGTGCGCGTGCTGAATAATGCCGACGTCGAACAGGTAATCGCGTGGAAGAAAGGAGTTTTTGATTTTAACGGCGCAGATATAAAAACAGTGATGCGTGAACTTTCGCGGTGGTATGGACTTGAAGTGCATTACAATGGCGAGATCGCCGACAGGTTCCATATTGAAACCAGCCGGGAAATGAACCTGTCGAACATGCTCAGGATACTGCAAACAACGGGAAGCGTTTCTTTTAAAATTGAAGGAAAAAAAGTAACGGTGATGGATAACCGGGGCAACAACAATTAATCAACATTCAGACTGCACACCAGCAATCAACCAAAATTAATGGTCATGCGAATCATTTTTACCTCTACGAAAGTAATTCCCGGGACGCTCCTGGCAATTTTCTTTCCCATTGCCGCCGAATGTTTTGGGCAGGAAGTGAACATCACAGGAAAGAACATGCGGATAGAAAAAGTATTCAGCACGATTAAGCAACAAACAGGATACACCTTCGCGTATTCCGATGCGATCATCGCGGCGGCGAAAACCGTCAATATGGATATCCGGGAAGGCACCCTGGAAGATGCGCTGCGCGAATGTTTTCAAAACCAGCGGTTCACCTACTCCATCATTGAGAAAACAATTGTCATCAAACCGAGGGAAGATTCGGCTGTAAGGCGCGGGGGCACATCGGCGCCGATGAAAGCGGCGATCGAAATACAGGGAAGGGTGACCGACAGCCTCGGTAACCCGCTGGCCCGTGTATCGGTAACGCTGAGAGGATCCGGGCGCGGAACGGTTACCGACGAAAACGGAAACTTTACAATCAGTGTGGATGATGGTTCGGCGGTACTTAGCTTCAGCATCATCGGCTATGAAACAAAAGAGATGGTGGTAGGTGAACAGCGTTCCCTGTCGATCGTATTGTCGGCAGCATCAACCAGTCTTGAAGACATCGTTGTAACGGGCTACCAAACCAGGTTAAGAAAAATGGACGCCACTTCCATCGCTACAGTAGACATCAAATCGGTTTCGCTGCAGCCCATGGCTTCATTCGACCAGATACTCCAGGGCCAGGCAACCGGGCTGAACGTAAAATCGGGAAGCGGACAGCCCGGCAGGGCCGCCGATGTAGTGATAAGAGGAAGAGGATCGATAAACGGGTCCACCACACCCTTGTATATTATTGATGGCGTGCAGGTAGAAGCGGCAGATTTCGCTGCCATGAACCCGGCTGATTTTGAAAACGTGAGTATTTTGAAAGATGGCGCCTCTGCAAGTCTGTATGGTTCGCGCGGTGCGAACGGGGTGATTGTGATCACCACCAAAAAAGGACGTGCAGGTAAAATGACGGTCACCTATGACGGACAATTCGGATACTCCAAACTTCCTGAAGGAAAAATGGACCTGATGAACAGCCAGCAGAAAGTTGATTTTGAAGTGAACATGGCCGACAATCCCTACGGGTGGACCGAAGCACAGGCCGACAGCCTGAAGCGAATAGATTACGACTGGAGGGATGCAATCTATAAAACCGCGCCCATGCAGCAGCACCAGTTGTCGCTCGCCGGAGGAAATGAAAAAACAAAAATATTCGGATCGCTTTCATACATGGACCAGGACGGTATCCTCATCAATACCGGCCTGAAGCGGTACACCGGACGATTCAATATCGATCATACTGTTAATCATTTCAGGATCGGGGCCAACATTGCGGGAGGATATACGAAGACCCATGAAATATCTGAGGGAAACCAGAACACCTTCAATCCGCTCAACAACTTCATATGACGGTAAATTCGGTTTCGGCAACGCCGAAGGCCGTAAGGCTGATGCCGTTTACGC
>CBIGXK010000304.1:0-5120 GCA_966193805.1 uncultured bacterium
GTGTCCCCCGCCAGCGGGGGACACCGTTGTCCATTGGACAAAACTTAAAAGTTAAAAGTTAAAACTGAAAACCTCTGACCCTGGCCCTTTCACCTTTGCTCTTAAAACGGCGCATCCTCCTCATCCATGGGCAGGTCGTTCATGCGGCTGCCGGTTTGTATGTACAGCTTCGCGCCCGGGTCGCCGGTATCGTTGCCGGGAACGGGCTTCCACGAGCCCTTGGGCAACCCCATGCCGCCGAAATCGGCACCGTCATCATCCACAAATTTTTGGATATGCAGCATGGCGCGCAGCTTGATATTCTCCAGCGAACCGTTCCTGTGCTTGGCAATGCGCACATGCGTTTCGCCCTTGTTGCTTTCGCCGTGCTCGTTGGCGGTAATGTCGTAGTATTCGGGTCTGTACAGGAACATCACCATGTCGGCATCCTGTTCTATCGCGCCCGATTCGCGAAGATCACTCAGTTGCGGGATCTTGTTGCCTTCCTTTCTCTTTTCCACCTCCCTCGACAACTGCGACAGGGCGATAATGGGCACCTGCAGCTCCTTCGCAAGGCTCTTGAGGTCGCGCGAGATGCGGCTGATCTCCTGCTCGCGGTTGCTGTTCCTGTCGCCGGTGCCGCTCATCAGTTGCAGGTAATCTATCAATATCAATCCTACGTTGTGCTTGTTCTTCAGGCGGCGGCACTTGGCGCGCAGTTCAAAAATATTGAGGGCCGCGGTGTCGTCGATGAAAATGGGCGCCTGGGCCAGCCGCTGAATACCGCGGGCATACAACTGCTTCATTTCATGTTCTTCGAGTTTGCCTCGGGCGATCTTTTCAAGCCATATCTCACTTTCGGCGCTGAGGATACGCTGTACCAACTGCGATGCGCTCATTTCCAGGCTGAAGAAGGCGACGGGCGTGGGTTTGGAAGGATGCAGCGCCGCATTGCGGGCGAGGTTGAGGGCAAACGCCGTTTTACCCACCGAGGGTCTTGCCGCAAGGATGATGAGGTCGGTTTGCTGCCAGCCGTAGGTAACATGGTCGAGCGAGGCAAACCCGCTGGGCACGCCGGTAATGTCTTCATTACGGTGGCGCATATCCTCTATCCGGTTCACGGTCTTAACCAGCACCGTGTCGATGCTGTCGAAATTCTTACGCAGGTGATTGTTAGTAATCTCGAACAGTTTGCTTTCTGCATCGTCGAGCAGGTCGAAAACGTCGGTGCTGTCTTCGTAGGCGTCGCCGATGATCTCTCCGCTGATGCGGATGAGCTCGCGCTGGATAAACTTTTGCAGGATGATCCTCGAGTGCGCCTCTATGTTGGCCGATGAAATAACGGCGTTGGTGAGGCGGGTCACATAATACGGACCGCCGATCAGGTCAAGTTCCTCGCGCATTTTAAGTTCCTCAACAACGGTGAGGATGTCTATGGGCTGGTTCTTTTGCTGAAGCCCCTGCATCGCGCGATAAATGCGCTGATGCGAATCGGCATAGAAACACTCGGGTTTAAGAATTTCGACCACAGTATCGAACGCGCTTTTCTCGAGCATGATGGCGCCAAGCACCGCCTCCTCCAGGTCTTTGGCCTGGGGGGGAACCTTGCCGTACACCATAGTACTGAGATCAAGCGAAGATTTTCTTCTTGCCTTGCGGTCTTTATTAATATTGGTCAGGTCCATTGTGGAGATGGGTTAGTAATTCGAAAAAAATCGCGCGGCGGGCGGTTAAGCGGCGCCGGTAAGGACCATTGGATTTTAACCTGAATCTGCGGTAATTTTAATGAGGTGGTATGTTACGCGAATGTTACCAGAACATTACCTGAATGTTATCGACAGGTGTCAGGGAGGCGAATATAGACCTTCAAAGATGATTACCGTCGAATTCATCTGTAAAAAACTTATTCGACCACAATTCAGAAAGTTTTTCACATCACCTCAGCAGTAAAATTCACCGCAATTGGCAGGTTACTCACAATTTAATAAAGTTTTGACCCATTTATTCAAAGTAATGCACATGCCAATGTGCGGAAAGATTTTTGTCCAAAAGGCTATATTTGCGCACAGAAAAAAGTAAAAGATCTTTATAGAATGACCATCTCATATAAATGGATCAGTGAATATATCCCTCTCTCCATTGATCCCGAAAAAATCAGTCAAATATTAACGTCTATCGGGCTCGAAGTAGAGGCGATGGAACCATACGAAAGCATCAGGGGAGGCTTGACGGGATTGGTAGTGGGAGAAGTGAAAGAGGCCTGGCAGCACCCGGGAGCCGACAAACTGAAGCTCACGAAAGTGGATATCGGAGCGGGTGATCCGCTGCAGATCGTATGCGGCGCTCCCAATGTGGCAGCCGGGCAGAAGGTAATCGTGGCCACCCCGGGCACCACTATCTATCCCGTTAAAGGCGATCCCCTCACCCTGAAAAAAGCGAAGATCCGCGGTGAAGAAAGTTTTGGGATGATCTGCGCCGAAGATGAAATCGGCATGGGTGAAAGTCACGCGGGCATAGTGGTTCTGCCGTCCGACATTCAGCCCGGCACACCCGTCGCAGATTATTACCGGCCCTTCACCGATTGGATCTATGAGATAGGCCTCACCCCCAACCGCATGGATGCCATGAGCCACCTGGGCGTGGCCCGCGATATATGCGCCTACCTTCGGCATCACGATAAAAAAGACATTCAAATCATACAGCCGTTCGACGGCCGCTTCACACCCGGTAATACACAACCGCCGTTTGAGGTGACGGTCGAAAATACCCATGCCTGCCGGCGCTATACCGGTGTTTCGATCAGCAATATTGAAGTGAAGGAATCACCGCAATGGCTGAAGGATAAATTGAAATCCATCGGCCAGCGTCCTATTAATAATATTGTCGACATCACGAATTACATATTGCACGATACCGGTCAGCCCCTGCATGCGTTCGACGCCGATAAAGTGAAGGGAAGAAAAATCATTGTAAAAAATCTTCCGGAAGGAACATTGTTTACAACGCTCGATGATAAGGAAAGAAAACTCAGCAGCGAGGACCTGATGATTTGCGACGGCGACGGAAAAGGCATGTGCATTGCCGGCGTTTTTGGCGGCGCGGAAAGCGGCGTTAAGCCGGCAACGAAAAACATTTTTCTTGAAAGTGCGTGGTTCAACCCGGTGGATATTCGTAAAACATCTTTCCGCCACGGGCTACGCACCGATGCGGCCGCGCGCTTCGAAAAAAATGTTGACATCAGCAACACCCTCAATGTGCTGAAGCGTGCCGCCATGATGATCGTCGAGATCGCCGGCGGCGAAATTTCGACAGAGGCGGTGGATGCCTTTCCTTCGCCACAAGAGAAGACGCAGGTTACCCTGAAATTCGATTTCTTAAACCGGCTGAGCGGCAAAGGCTACAACAGCGAAACGGTAAAAAATGTTTTAGAGAGCCTCGCATTTGAAGTCAGGAACATGAGTACGGAAGAAATAACGGTTGCGGTTCCCTACAGCAAGCCCGACATTGCCCTGCCGGCAGATGTGGTGGAAGAAGTGATGCGCATAGATGGCTATGATAACATTGCCATCCCGTCATCCATCACCATTACCCCTTCCGTTGGGGCCCGGAACCCGCTGCACACGGCGCAGGAAAAAGCCGCTAATTACCTTGTGGGCGCCGGTTTCAGCGAGATCTTCACCAATTCCATCACCAACGCCGCTTATTTTGAAGAAGCCGATCTCGGCCATGCCGTGAAGTTATTGAACAACCTGAGCGCCGTACATAATATTATGAGGCCGTCCATGCTCGAAACCGGGTTGGAGTCGGTGGCTTACAACCTGAACAGGAAAAACGGCGACCTTAAATTTTTTGAGCTCGGCAAAACCTACACAAAAAAATCGGCAGCCGACTATCGCGAGGCCGAACATCTTTGCCTTTACGTTACCGGCAATAAAACTGAAGGTTCGTGGAAGCAGAAAGGCGAGGCGGCAGATATTTTTTATTTGAAGGGAATTGTTGCCAACCTGCTGCGGTTACTGGGATGGGATAATCCCCTTTTTGAAACCGGTGGCAACGCAAAACTCAAAAACTACCTGGAAGTGAAGATGGGAAAAGAGGTCGTTGCCGCGCTCGGGTCGGTGTCGAAGCAGGAACTGAACAGGTTCGACATCAAACAGGAGGTGTTGTTTGCCGACATCCATTGGAAGAGTGTGTTTGAGAAAAGCGTTGGCCGCCCGGCTAATGTGGAGGCGCTGCCAAACCAATTGCCGGTGTACCGCGATTTGGCGATGGTAGTGCCGGGGGCGCTGGCATACCAAGATGTTGAGAGCGCTATCGGCAAAATACGGTTGGAAAAACTGAAGTCGGTGCGACTGTTCGATGTGTTTGAAAGCGAAAAGCTGGGCGCGGGAAAGAAGTCGCTGGCGGTGAGCTTTCAGTTCCAGGACGATGAAAAAACGCTGACCGACCGTGAAATAGATGGCATGATGAGCAAGATCATGCGTACATTGGAACAGGATTTGAGTGCTGAGATCCGTAAAGGCAACCCATAAACGAAATTCATGAGCGCAGACCGGTTAAAGGCCATTACTGACAAGGTTCAGGAACTCATCAGGAGGTATGAGCAGCTCAGGAAGGAAAACGAGCGGCTGAAAGCCGAACTCATTCCGGCCAAGGAGCGCGAAATGAGTTTTATGGATCAGATTTCCAACCTCGAGCAGAAGGTAATGGTGCTGAAGGCAGGCACAGGCCAGTTAGATGACACTGAAAAGAAAGAGTTAGACAAAAAGCTGCACACCTATCTGAAAGAAATTGACAGGTGCATCACAATGTTGAGTGAGTGATCACACTCTTTTCACCAGTTTCAGCCTTATTTCTTCTTCTCCCTGCGAAAGCTCGAGCGTATATACACCGTAAGGAAGATCATTTAATCCTTTCCAGGTGATCACGGGCTCTTCTTTTACAAAGATGGTTTCAAATTCACTGCAGATACTTCCTTTGTCGTCGCGAAGAACAGCTTTAAGCGGATTTTGGGATGAGGCTACCAGTTCAAATCGAAGCGTGTCGATAAACGTAGCGGTCTTGACTTTAGCAATCATGTGCGTTAGTTGATTTAGTTTTCACAGGGTTCGAGAAGGATATTTATTATATTGGATTAGATA
>CBIGXK010000305.1:0-5102 GCA_966193805.1 uncultured bacterium
CCTCTTAATGATCATACTTTTGTAACAAACCTGGCCCGAGAAGCAAATAGGTTTTAATAACTTGTTGAATGCCCGGATTCCACATGGAATCACACCAGAACTAAAACTTGCCCATTGAATTTACATCTCGCGGACATTCTCATTATTGCTTCGTATCTGCTTCTCATGGTGTTGATCGGCTGGCGCCTCAGGAAAAAGGCCAGGCAGAACAAAGAGAGTTATTTACTCGGCGGCAAAAGGCTCCCCTGGTATATGCTTGGTCTCAGCGATGCGTCCGACATGTTCGACATCAGCGGTACCATGTGGATGATCGCCCTTTGCTTCGTGTACGGACTCAAGAGCATCTGGATACCCTGGCTTTGGCCCGTGTTCAACCAGGTGTTCAACATGATGTTCCTCGCGAAGTGGCTGCGGCGTTCGAATGCCAGCACGGGAGCCGAATGGCTGGCCACGCGGTTTGGCCTGAGCGGAAAAGGCGTGAAGGCGTCGCACAACGTAGTCGTTGCGTTTGCGCTGATCGGCTGCCTTGGATTTCTCGCATATGGATTCGTGGGGCTGGGGAAATTCATCGAGATATTCATTCCATGGGAGATTGTTGAACCTTATTTTCCGATAACTGTGGCGCCAGAATATGTTCCGCATATTTATGGCATCGTATTCACTCTTTTTGCAATGTTCTATTCCATCCTTGGAGGAATGCATAGCATCGTGCTCGGCGACGTCATCAAATATATTGTTATGACTGTTGCCTGCATTTCGGTGGCGGTGATCGCCATGATGCACCTGCATGACAACGCTTTGGTAGTGCCGGACGGATGGACGAATCCTTTCTTTGGGTGGCGCCTCGACCTCGACTGGTCACATATCATTCCTGAGGTCAATAAAAAAATCGCCAGCGATGGCTTTGGCATATTCGGCTTGTTTTTCATGATGATGCTTTTCAAGGGGATTTTCGCGAGCCTCGCAGGCCCTGCTCCCAATTACGACATGCAAAAAATATTGTCCACGCGGTCGCCGAAAGAAGCGTCAAAGATGACCGGCTTCGTTTCGATCGTACTGCTGCCCATTCGATATTCGCTTGTTATAGGCGTTACCGTACTCGGCCTGTTGTATTACGAACAGATCGATATCTCTTCGGTAAACGGCAACGACTTCGAACGCGTACTGCCGGCTGCCATCAACAGTTTTCTTCCCACCGGCATTCTCGGTTTGGTGCTCACCGGGTTGTTTGGCGCCTTCATGGGAACGTTCTCCGGAACACTTAACGCTGCACAGGCATACATCGTTAACGACATCTATCTGAAATATGTGAACCCGCATGCTTCCACGAAGAAGATCATTTTCATGAACTATGGATCCGGCGTATTCGTGGTCACGCTCGGTGTCATTCTCGGCTTTTTCACAAAAGACGTAAACAGCCTGCTGCAATGGATCGTGGCGGCATTGTATGGCGGATACATCGCGGCCAACATGCTGAAATGGTACTGGTGGCGGTTTAATGCAAACGGATTTTTTTGGGGCATGATGACGGGCATCATTGCAGCGCTTGTTTTCCCCTACGTTTTCCGGCACTGGCTGCCGCTGTACTACTGGCCATTGCTGTTCGTGCTTTCCATAGCGGGTTCCCTTATCGGCACATACGCTGCGCCTGCTACAGATGAGGCCGTACTCAAAAATTTTTATAAAACAGTAAGGCCCTGGGGCTGGTGGAAACCTGTTCATAAAATGGTGATCGCAGAAGACCCATCGTTTATGCCCAACCGAAGATTCAAACTCGATATGTTCAACGTGGTGCTCGGCATCATTGCACAGTGTTGCCTTACCATCCTGCCGCTGTACCTGGTACTGTGGATGAAGCTGCCGCTGTTGATTACCGTGTTGATACTCGCGGTCATCGTGTTCATTTTAAAACGTACCTGGTGGAACAAACTTGAAGACTGAAAACTTTTAACCGATAGCTGATTCATTAACCTGTCCCTTATCAAATATGCAGTATGAATAAAGAATTTGAAAAGAGGTTACATTATCTCAGGGAGAGATATTACCGGCTGCTCAAACGAAAAAATGTTCAACTCGAGAATAAAAGCGGAATGTATCACCGGTATGCATTTCCCGTGCTTACTGCCGAACACACACCGCCGTTCTGGAAATTCGACATCGATCCCACTACCAACCCTCACCTCCTCGAAAGATTCGGCATCAACGCCGTGTTCAATTCGGCTGCCATAAAGTACAATGGGAAATATATATTGGTGGCGCGGGTTGAGGGCCACGACAGGAAATCCTTCTTCGCCGTTGCCGAAAGCCCGAATGGCGTTGACAATTTCGAATTTTGGGATCAGCCGGTTGACATGCCCGAATTGGATGAACCCGACACAAATGTGTACGACATGCGGCTGGTGAAACATGAAGATGGCTGGATCTACGGCGTATTTTGCGCCGAACGCAGGGATAAAAATCCAAAAAACGGCGATGAAACTGCCGCTGTTGCACAATGCGGCATAGCGCGCACGCGCGATCTTATAACATGGGAACGCTTACCAGATCTCAAAACACCTTCACCACAACAACGTAACGTGGTGCTGCATCCTGAATTTTACAAAGGAAAGTATGCGTTCTACACCCGTCCGCAGGATAGCTTTATTGACGCGGGCTCCGGTGGCGGCATCGGTTTCGGCCTTGCCGACAATATTGAAAATGCGGTGATCGAAAAAGAATACGTGATAGATTCAAAAAAATATCACACGGTTTATGAGGCAAAAAACGGCCTGGGCCCCGCGCCGCTTAAAACAAAAGAGGGATGGCTGCACCTGGCGCACGGCGTTCGCAATACGGCTGCGGGCTTGCGTTATGTTCTGTACCTGTTTATGACGAGCCTCGACGATATCACAAAAGTTATTTACAAGCCCGCCGGCTATTTTATGGCGCCGGAAGGTGAAGAAAGAATAGGCGACGTGTCGAACGTTTTATTCTGTAACGGCTGGGTTCTCGACGATGATGGAAGAGTTTTTATCTACTATGCATCGTCGGATACCCGCATGCACGTTGCTGTTTCCGACATCGACCTGCTGCTCGATTATGTGAAGAATACGCCGCCGGACGGACTGCGGTCGGCATCGTCGGTAAACAGGGTGAAACAGCTCGTCAATAAAAACGCAGCTCATATAGAGCAGTTAAGGAATGAAGCCGGAACGGAAAAAGTATAAAGAAGAGGTCGGGCAGGAGCTTGACGAGATCCTCGCCTTCTGGATGACCGCTGCTGTTGACGAGCAACATGGCGGCTTCTTCGGCAGCGTTAACAATGAGAACATCCCCCATCGCGATGCTGCAAAAGGATCGGTGCTGCATAGCCGCATTCTATGGGCATTTTCTGCGGCCCTCGAAATCGCGCCCGGAAAAAATTATGCATCCATGGCCACGAGGGCATATGCATACCTGTGTGAAAATTTCATCGATCGCAGGCATGGCGGGGTTTATTGGACGGTTACAGCAAAAGGCGAACCGCTCGAAACAAAAAAACAGGTGTATGCCATCGCATTCGCCTTGTATGCCTGCAGCGAATATTACCGCACCCACAACGATGAAAAAGGGAAAGACACGTCCCTCGCATTGTATGACACGTTGATCGATCGTTGCTACGACAAAATCAATGGCGGTTTTTGGGAGGGCTTTAGCATCAACTGGAAAGAACTCCCGGATCAGCGGTTGAGCAGCAAAGATGCAAATGAACGCAAATCGATGAACACAAATTTGCATGTACTCGAAGCGTTTGCCAATCTTTACAGCGTATGGCCCGATGCATCGCTTAAGAAACACATCGTTGAACTACTCGATATCTTTAAAACGAAAATCATCGATGAGGAATCGCATCATCTCAGCCTGTTCTTTAATGACGAATGGATGGTGAAGCCGGATGTCATTTCTTATGGCCACGACATCGAAGCCTCGTGGCTCCTGCTGGATGCCGCCATGATCATCAATGACAGAAAGTTAATTGAAGAATATAAAAACATATCTCTGCTGCTTGCCGATGCAGCAATCGAAGGTATTTCGGGGGATGGCGGATTGTGGTATGAGTACGATCCTTCAGCAAACAGGATGGTGCGCGAAAAGCACTGGTGGCTGCAGGCCGAAGCAATGGTCGGTTTTCTGAATGCGTGGCAAATCAGTAACGATGAAAAATATCTTGAACACTCACTGCGCAGTTGGGATTTTGTAAAAAAGTATTTGATCGACAGGCAACATGGCGAATGGTATTGGGGTGTAGATGAACACGGCGCAGCAATGCCGTTAAAAGATAAAGCAGGCTTGTGGAAGTGCCCTTACCACAATTCAAGGGCATGTATGGAAGTGATGAAAAGGATCGCTTCGCTAATGGGCTGATCTTTCCAGGTATCCGTTATCTGCCAGCCAGTCGGCCATTCGTTGCGGCCACGATTTGATAGACTGCAGCTTTGAACGGTTGCCCATGTTGAACCCGTGATTGCCCTTCGTGTACAGATGTGCCTCAACGGGCCTTTTCGCTTCGCGGTAGCGCATCAGCAGGTTGGCGGTTGTCACCGCACAGCACGGATCATCATTCGCAGCGAGTAGAAAAGCGGGAGGCGCATCGGCAGGTATTTTTTCGGGAATGCCGAGCGGGCCGGGATATATCAGCAATTGAAAATCGGGTTTGCCATTCAGGCGGTCAACAGGATCCTTCGCCGCGGTGTTCCACCTGGCGGGTTCGTAAGCCACGGCCGCCACCACTTCACCACCGGCAGAGAACCCAAGTATCCCGATGCGGTTCGTGTCGAGCGACCATTCCTTGTACCGGCTTCTCACCAGCCGCATCGCCCTGAAAGCATCTTCGCGTGGATGAATGTCGAGCGAATAAGGAGAGTTCTCTTCACGCGCGAGGCGGTACTTCAAAACGAAAACCGTGATGCCCAGCTTACTGAGAAATTGTGCGGGCTCCACACCCTCTGCCGTGTACACCAGCAGGCGGTGGCCTCCTCCCGGGCAAACGACGATGGCTGTGCCGTTGGCCTTTCCGGCAGGCGGAAGAAAGATGGTCAGCGAAGGGTTGTGTACATTTTTAACCCAGTAATCCTTCGCCTGCT
>CBIGXK010000306.1:0-5097 GCA_966193805.1 uncultured bacterium
TGGGCGATCTGCAACCTAAGCTCCTTCTTTTCTTCGCTTTCGGCAGTAAGTATCCGGTGGTCGGCGAGAAACGAATTGAACGACTGGGCGAGGCGGAACACGTAGATGGCGACAACAGAAGGATTCATCTCCTCCGCGGCCTGCCGGATGGTCAGTGCGAACCTCTCGAGTTCGAGGATCATTTTTTTCTCTGCAGGCAACAGGGCGTCACCCATTTTCTCCCTTTCGGGCATTTCGCGGCGCAGGATCGACCTCGTGCGGGCATAAGTGTATTGTATAAACGGACCGGTAAACCCGTGAAAGTCGATGGATTCTTCGGGATTGAACAGCATCTTCTTTTTCGGGTCAACACGCAAGAGGTAAAATTTCAAGGCGCCGAGCCCGATTGTGCTGTACAGCTCGAGAAGTCCCGCGTCATCGAAATCCTTCACCTTGCCGAGTTCCTGCGTGTGTTTTGCCGAGATGGTTTCCATCTCGTCGATGATGTCGTCGGCGTCAACAACGGTGCCTTCGCGGGTCTTCATTCTGCCGGAAGGCAGTTCCACCATTCCGTAGCTCAGATGGTGAATACCTTCGGCGCCTTCAATATCCAGTTTTTGTGCGATCAGCTTCAACACTTTGAAGTGGTAATCCTGTTCGTTGCCTACAACGTAGATGCTGATATCAGCGTCATACTCCTTCTGCTTCAGTTGGGCAAGGCCAATATCCTGCGTAATGTAAACGGCTGTGCCGTCTTTCCGCTGAACAATTTTTTCATCGAGCCCCTCTTTAGTGAGATCGATCCATACGCTGCCGTCATCCTTCTTTAAAAAAACTTCTTTTTCGAGCCCTTCTTCCACCATCTGCTTTCCCAGCAGGTACACGTTGCTTTCATAGTATGTTTTGTCAAAGTCGGCGCCCACGCGGGCATAAGTGGTATCAAATCCACTATACACCCATGCATTCATCTTTTTCCACAGATCGATCACCTCCGGCACGCCGTTTTCCCAATCTACCAGCATCTGCTGTGCGGCCTTCATGATCGGCGCCTCTTTTTCCGCTTCCTCTTTCGCCATGCCCGAAGCCATTAGCTCCGCCACCTGTTCTTTGTGTACGGCACCAAACTTCACATAATAATCACCCACAAAATGGTCACCTTTGGTGCCGGTCGATTCGGGCGTTTCTCCGTTGGCGAACATCTTCCACGCCACCATGCTTTTGCAGATGTGTATTCCCCTGTCGTTGGCAATGGCAGTTTTCCTGACGTCGTAACCCGACGCCTTAAAAATTTCGGCGATGCTCCAACCAAGGAATATGTTTCGCAGGTGCCCCAGGTGCAGCGGTTTGTTGGTATTGGGAGAAGAATATTCCACCATCACTTTCCTGCCCATTGGCGGTTGGAAGCCATACGTGTCATTCGAAAAGTTCAGCGAAAGAAATTCCAGCCAGTAGAGATCGGCAACGGAAATATTGAGAAAGCCCTTGATCACGTTGAAACCGCTCACCAGCGCACCATGATTGGTCAGCAACTGATCGCCGATTTCGCGGCCGATCTGCTCGGGCGATTTTTTTAGCTGCCTGGTGAGTCCGAACAATACAACTGTATAATCGCCTTCAAACTCCGGTTTCGTTTCACTTACCTGGATATCCGTTGGCAACAGCTCAAGGTTGTACAATTTACCGATCGCATCGGCCGCCGCCTGTTGAATGAGGAAAACAATTCCCATAGCTTTTTTTAAGAACGGCAAAAGTAATGCAACGGAAATGAAAAAGCTGCGTGGCTACACGCAGCTTCTTACAGGTTGAGGGGGTAATAGAAAACAAATATGTGGTAAATCCTTCTATAAATCACTGGCTTACCGTTTTATTGACGTAAATCATTCACATACGTTTATTAAATTTGCCGCCATGCTGAAAGGATGGATAATTTCAATAATTGATTTCTTTTACGCGCCTTTCAGGAAACTGATGCCGATTCAAACATTTCGCTATGCAGCTTGCGGAGGCGGCAACACCATCCTGGATATCTTCCTCTATTTTCTCGCATACAACTATGTTCTCAGGAAGGAAATCGTTTACACGCCCGCCGGCGCGATCAGCCCGCATATCGCCGCCTTCCTGATCTCGTTCGCCATCAGCTTTCCGACGGGCTACATGCTGAACCGCTACATCGTTTTCCCCGGCTCGATACTGAAGGGCAGGGTGCAGTTGTTCCGGTACTTTATGCTCGTGCTGGTGTGCATATACCTGAATTACATCTTCATCAAGCTGTTTGTTGAGCACTTCCATATTTACCCCACCATATCCAAAATGCTCACCACCGTGATCGTCGTTGCCTTCAGCTATTTTACGCAGAAGAACTTCACTTTCAAGACCGGAAACGGCGTTTCTCGGGGCTGACAATTTTTCACTATCGCACCCGGCGGCATAATCATTGTGAATCATCACTGAACATTAAATTCATAATCATGGGAAAAATAATAGGAATCGACCTTGGAACCACAAATAGTTGTGTTGCGGTGCTTGAGGGTAATGAACCTGTAGTCATACCAAACGAAGAGGGACGCCGTACCACTCCATCAGTGGTGGCATTCCTAAAGAATGGTGAACGCAAGGTGGGAGATCCCGCCAAAAGGCAGGCCATCACCAACCCGCAGAACACGATCTCTTCGGTGAAGAGATTCATGGGCCGGAGGTATGATGAAGTGACTGAAGAAATGGGCCACATCAGCTATAAGGTGGTGAAGGGTGACAATAATACCGTACGTATTGACATAGATGGCCGTCCCTATACACCCCAGGAGATCTCAGCGATGATCCTTCAAAAAATGAAGAAAACGGCCGAAGACTACCTGGGTCAGGAAGTGAAGGAAGCGGTAATCACCGTTCCGGCATATTTTAACGACGCCCAGCGTCAGGCAACGAAGGAAGCCGGTGAAATCGCCGGTTTGAACGTTCGCCGTATCGTTAACGAGCCTACCGCCGCAGCGCTGGCCTATGGCCTCGATAAGAAGGCGCACGACATGAAAATTGCCGTATTCGACCTTGGTGGCGGCACCTTCGATATTTCGATCCTCGAACTGGGAGAAGGCGTGTTTGAAGTGAAGAGCACGAACGGCGACACCCACCTGGGTGGTGACGACTTCGACAAGGTGATCATGGATTGGCTCGCCAACGAATTCAGGAGCGAAGAAGCCGTGGACCTCCGCAAGGACCCCATGGCCCTCCAACGGCTCAAGGAGGCTGCTGAGAAGGCCAAGATCGAGCTGTCCTCATCGAGCGAAACTGAAATAAATCTTCCCTATATCACGGCTGTGGACGGCGTGCCGAAGCACCTCGTGAAGAAGCTTACACGCGCCAAATTTGAACAATTGGCCGACACCCTGTTCGAAAGATGCCTAAAGCCCTGCGAACAGGCGCTGAAAGACGCCGGACTCAAAGCTCCCGATATCAACGAAGTGATTTTGGTGGGTGGTAGCACCCGTATCCCGAAAGTGCAGGAAATAGTAGAGAAATTTTTCGGCCGCAAACCCAGCAAGGGCGTTAACCCCGACGAAGTGGTGGCCATCGGTGCCGGCATCCAGGGAGCCGTGCTCACCGGCGAAGTGAAGGACGTACTCCTTCTCGACGTCACGCCGCTGTCGCTCGGTATTGAAACCATGGGTGGTGTAATGACAAGGCTGATCGACGCCAATACGACCATTCCGACAAAGAAATCGGAAACGTTCTCGACAGCCAGCGACAATCAGCCCGGTGTACAAATACACGTGCTGCAGGGCGAAAGACCCATGTCCTCACAGAACAAGAGCCTGGGCATGTTCAACCTCGATGGCATTCCACCCGCTCCGAGAGGCGTGCCGCAAATCGAAGTGATATTCGACATAGATGCCAACGGTATCCTGCATGTAACGGCTAAGGACAAGGGAACAGGAAAAGAACAAAAGATCAGGATAGAAGCCGGAAGCGGGCTGACCAAGGAAGAAATTGAAAAGATGAAGGCAGAGGCGAAGGCCAACGAATCTTCGGATAAAGAAGCAAAAGAAAAGGTCGAAAAGGTCAACCAGGCCGACAGCCTTATTTTCCAAACCGAAAAGCAATTCAAGGAATTTGGCGATAAGATACCTGCCGATAAAAAGGCCCCGATCGAGGCGGCGCTTAACAAATTGAAAGAAGCGCATAAATCTCAGGACGTTCCCGCAATCGATGCGGCCATAACGGAGATGAACACCGCCTGGACGGCAGCTTCAGAAGAAATATACAAGGCACAGCAGGCAGGCGGAGAGCCGGGAGCCCAGGACACCGCAGGCTCAGGCGGCCAGCAACAGCAGGGTAACAACGGCGGCGGCGGAAATGAAAATGTGACCGATGCAGAATACGAAGAAGTAAAATAAATCTTACGAATTATTGAATGACAACCCTGTCCATTTGGACAGGGTTTTTTATTGGCATGGATTTTATGCTAAATTTAACAAAAATCAGTCTATGGCCACAACACTCTACGCACGCATTTCAAGGTTTTCACTGCTTTTCGTTGCACTGATCATCTTCGTTCCTTCTTATTCGATGGTTCTTCCCTCTGCAACACCCGAACCGGTTAAAACAGACAACGCAAATGTTTCCGCATTATCGAACATGAGTGTTGAAGAATTTCTTTCATTGACGCCAAAAAAATTCAGGGAGCTTACCGGCGAAAAACTTTCTATCACCAAGAAGCTTTCGCTGAAGATGGCCCAGAAGAAGATCCGCAAGGCACTGAAAAATCATGAACAGGTGGACAATACCACGATGGCAAATGCTATGGACACATCCGACTTCAATATCGGCGGTTTCATACTCGGTTTGTTGTTGTCCGTGATCGGCGTGTTGATCGCGTATCTTATCGGCGACACCACCGTCATCAAGTGGGCATGGATCGGCTTCGGCGTGTTCCTGGTGATATTCCTTCTCGCAGTGCTGCTTTAATCGTGCATCAGCACCTGCACAGTTTCGGGCGATTGCTGCCTGAGCCTGACGCGTTTTCCATTGGAAAGTTGCGTTATCAGTTCCTCACGGTAATGCATGACCGTTAACAAGGTGAGATTTTTTTCCACCTGCACGTCAAAATCTTCCGAAGCGGAC
>CBIGXK010000307.1:0-5071 GCA_966193805.1 uncultured bacterium
GGGCTGTTCACTACCGTGATGCCACATTCGTCCATGATCTTCATCTTGGCAGCAGCGGTATCGTCGGCGCCGCCAATGATGGCACCGGCGTGTCCCATCCTTCTGCCCGGAGGGGCCGTTTGGCCGGCGATGAAACCCACCACAGGTTTCTTGCCATTTTCCTTGTACCACCTGGCTGCTTCGGCTTCCATGCCGCCGCCAATTTCACCTATCAACACCACACCTTCGGTGTCAGGATCGTTCATGAACAGTTCGAGTGCCTGCTTCGTGGTAGTGCCGATGATCGGGTCGCCGCCAATGCCCACGGCCGTCGAAACACCGAGCCCCGCTTTGGCCACCTGGTCGGCAGCTTCGTAGGTGAGTGTTCCCGATTTGGACACCACCCCGATCCTTCCTTTCTTGAAGATGAAGCCGGGCATGATGCCCACCTTGCATTCGTCGGAAGTGATGACACCGGGGCAGTTGGGACCGATGAGCCTGGAGGATTTGCCGTTCATGAACGACTTAGCCTTCACCATATCCTGAACGGGAATACCCTCGGTGATGCAAACGATGAGTTCTATTTGCGAATCTGTAGCTTCCATTATGGCATCGGCCGCAAATGCAGGCGGAACAAATATGATGGACACGTTAGCGCCCGTTTGCTTCACCGCATCGGCCACAGAATTAAAAACGGGCCTGTCAAGATGTTTAGTTCCTCCCTTGCCGGGGGTAACGCCGCCTGCCACCTGTGTTCCGTATTCGATCATCTGGGTGGCGTGAAAAGTTCCTTCCGTTCCTGTAAATCCCTGTACCAGTATTTTTGAATTCTTATTGACCAATATGCTCATGCTTGCAAATTAAGTGGGGCAAAAATAGGGAAAAACAGCTTTTAATCGGGATCGGTGATTAAGAAGAGCCCAATGACTTGTCGCCATTCACGATCTCGTCGATGTTGCGATCGTTGTCAATTTTGCCTGCCGCCTCGAGCATTCGCATGTCTTTGGCGTCTTTGAGGAACTCCGAAGCGAAGATGAATTCATTGAGCAGCTCGTTCTTGCTGAAGATGATCTCTTTCCTGGTTCCTTCCCATTCTTTAAGTCCCTTGTGCATGTAGATGATATGGTCGCCGATCTCCATCACGCTGTTCATATCGTGTGTGTTCACCACCGTGGTGATGTCGTATTCCCTTGTTATTTCCTGGATGAGGCGGTCAATGAGAAGCGACGTTTGCGGATCGAGGCCGGAATTGGGTTCGTCGCAGAACAGGTATTTTGGGTTGAGCACGATCGCCCTGGCGATGCCCACCCTTTTCTTCATACCGCCGCTCAGTTCGGCAGGGAACTTTTTATTGGCGCCCTCCAGGTTCACTCTTTCCAGCACTTCGTTTACTCTTTTGAGCTTTTCGCCGGTAGTGTCATTCGTGAACATGTTCAGCGGGAACATCACATTCTTTTCCACGGTAAGGCTGTCGAACAGTGCCGAACCCTGGAACAGCATCCCGATCATCTTCCTGATCTCTTTCTTTTCAGAAATGTTCATGGCGCTGAAGTTGGCGCCATCGTACAGCACGTTGCCACTGTCGGGCTGAAAAAGACCGACCATGCATTTCATGAAAACGGTTTTGCCGCTTCCCGATGCACCGATGATGAGGTTGCATTTTCCGCCTTCCATAAGAGCGCTCACATCATTGAGAATGATGTTGCTGTTGAAAGACTTCTTTATGTTGTGTACTTCTATCATTGCAATAACAAAGCGGCAAGCAAATAATCAGCAAAAAGTATGGCAACGCAGCTTACCACCACAGCCTTAGTGCTTGAGCGGCCAATTTCCAGGGAACCTCCCTGTACGTGATAGCCGTAATACGCCGGTATGCTCGAGATGATAAAAGAAAATGTGTATCCCTTTATCAGCGCGAAAAATACATTGTACGGCACAAACGCCTGCAACAGGCCACTGTCGAACACATTCGGCGCCAGTATTCCCGATGCCACACCCGCTACCCGGCCGCCCCAGATACCGAGTGACATCGATATCACGATCAGCAGGGGTATCATCATCAATGCCGCCAGAATTTTGGGCAGCACGAGATAAGTTTTGGTGTTGATGCCCATTATTTCCAGCGCATCTATCTGTTCGCTCACGCGCATGTTGCCCAGTTCGCTGGCGATCTTACTGCCCACAACGCCGGCGAGCACGATGCACACCAGTGTAGGCGCAAATTCAAGGATCACCGTGTCCCTCACGATCTGCGCAATGGTTGACTTGGGAATGACGGGGCTGGTAAGCTGGTAAGCGGTTTGCAATGCAGACACGGCACCCATGAAAAATGAAATGATCACGACGATGCCCAGCGAGCCGATGCCGATTTCCGAGCATTGGTGCATGAATTCCTTCCAATACATCTTCCCATTTTCCGGCCTGGAAAACATCCCCTTCATCAACAATAAATATCGGCCGAACTCGGTAAAAAAATTCATATTGTTTGCTTACTGAACCCTGGGTTCAAGATACAATATTAGTTTATCCCTATGAAACCGGTGTTTTCGTGGTGCGTTTCCACCACGATGATTTGTTTACTTCTTCTCCGGGTGAAAGTTTTGATTTTATCTGTGCGTCTATCACTGCGATCGTTGCCATGTTCACGATGCTTCGCACGGAACTTCCGAGTTGCAGCACGTGCACGGGCTTGTTCAATCCCAGCAATATGGGACCGATCGCATCGGCGCCACCCACTTCTTTTAGTAAATTATATGCCACGTTGCCGGCGGCCAGGTTCGGAAAAATGAGCGTGTTCACATCCTGCTCCACCAGTTCACTGAACGGATAATTTTCTGCGAGCAGTTCTTTATTGAAGGCCATGCTTGCCTGCATTTCACCATCAACGATCAGTGAGGGTTGTTTTTGCTTCACGATGTCCCGGGCCTGCGAAACGAGTCGCGCCTCCGGTGAATTGCTGCTGCCGAAATTCGAATAGCTGAGCATGGCTATTCTCGGCGTGATGCTGAAATTTCGCACCTCGTGCGCCACCATGATGGTGATGTCTGCCAGTTCTTCGGCAGTGGGTGTGAAGTTGACTGTTGTATCGGCGAGGAACAATGGACCCTGTTTGGTGAGCAGCAGGTACATGCCCGCTATTTTTTTGCAGCCCGGCTCCATGCCGATGATGTGTATTGCCGGGCGGATGGTGTCGGGATAATTTTTTGTAAGGCCGGAGATCATGGCATCTGCCTCGCCGGTTTCAACCATCATGCATCCGAAATGGTTCCGGTTGCTCATGATCTTATAAGATTCATATTTGTTGAAACCGCGACGGTGCCTTTTCATAAAGAAACCATCGGCAAACTGTTTTCTTTTTTCTTCGTTGGCATCGTCCTGCGGATCGATGATGGGCAGGCCATCGATATCGATGCCGTTCGATTGCGACAGCTCCCGGATCTTTTTTTCATTGCCTAACAGTATCGGGTATGCGATTCCTTCATCATACGATATCTGTGCGGCTTTTAATATTTTAATGTTGTCGGCCTCGGCAAATACGATCCTTCTCGGGTCTCTGCGTGCCCTGTTGCCGAGTGCCCTGATGAGCTGGCTGTCTATGCCTAGCCGTTTGTCGAGCTCTATGGCATAGTCGTTCCAGTTGTCGATGGTGGTTTGTGCCACTCCCGAGGCAATGGCCGCTTTGGCCACTGCGGGCGCAATGGTTGATAGCAGGCGCGGGTCGAGTGGTTTAGGAATGATATAGGAAGGCCCGAAATTAATATTGCTGGTATTGTAAGCGATGTTCACGATATCTGGCACCGTTGTGCGGGCCAGGTCGGCAAGAGAGTGCACCGCTGCCAGTTTCATTTCTTCATTGATGGTGGTGGCTCTCACATCGAGGGCGCCGCGGAAAATGAAGGGAAAGCCGAGCACGTTGTTTACCTGGTTGGGGTAATCGCTTCGTCCGGTGGCCATGATCACATCTTCTCTTGCTGCCATCGCTTCTTCGTAGGTGATTTCCGGGTCGGGGTTGGCCATGGCAAATACGATAGGACGTTTGGCCATGCTCCTGACCATGTCGCGGCTGAGAATATTGCCTACGCTGAGGCCTATGAAAACGTCGCAGTCTTTTAGACTTTCTTCGAGTGAAATGTCGCGGTCGGCGGTGGCGAATTTCAGTTTTTCGCCGTCGAGGTCGGATCTGCCCTTGTAGATGGCCCCTTTACGGTCGAACATGATGAAGTTTTGCGGCCTGGCGCCGAGGGCGATGTACAGCTTTACGCAGGCCATGGCGGCGGCGCCTGCCCCGTTCACCACAATTTTTACCTTGTCTATTTTCTTCTTCTGTATGTCGAGCGCATTGAGCAGGGCGGCCGCGCTGATGATGGCGGTGCCGTGCTGGTCGTCGTGCATAACAGGGATGTGCATTGTTTCGCGCAGCTTCCTTTCTATGTAAAAGCATTCGGGCGCCTTGATGTCTTCGAGGTTGATGCCGCCGAATGTAGGTTCGAGTGCCTTGACGATCTGCACGAACTTTTCGGGATCCTTTTCATTGATCTCGATGTCGAACACGTCTATATCTGCGAATATCTTGAACAGTACGCCTTTGCCTTCCATCACGGGTTTGGAGGCTTCGGGGCCGATGTCGCCTAAACCGAGTACGGCTGTGCCGTTGCTGATAACGGCCACGAGGTTGCCTTTGGCGGTGTAGCGGTAAACGTTTTCGGGATTTTTTTCGATTTCTTTGCAGGGTTCGGCTACTCCGGGAGAGTAGGCGAGTGAGAGGTCGCGTTGGGTTTTGGCATCTTTTGTGGGAATCACTTCTATTTTTCCGGGTCTTCCTTTCGCATGATATTCCAGCGCCTGCTCTCGTCTGAGGTCTTTTTGCATATCTCTTTTTTAGGTGATCCGTCGCACACGGTTTTTCATCTATGGCCGTGCAATTTACGAAACGGCCAATGGCAAATGGCAAAGTAAATTTGGTTATTTCCATCTCTGTGCGGATGTTAGTTCTTTTGCTTGTTGCCGGTCCACCCCCGGCGCTTCGCGCCACCCCCGCCAGCGGGGGAAACACTTTGCGAACTTCCTGACGCCTTTGCGAGATCCAACGCCC
>CBIGXK010000308.1:0-5052 GCA_966193805.1 uncultured bacterium
GTATTGAACCTGGAGATAGGTAATAAAGGTGAGCAGGGTAAGACATCCCAGCAGCAGTATGTAATCAAAATAAGCATTCGGTGCAGGCACCCTCGCAAAGGAAAATGGCAACTTCTTACGCTCGCAATACACAAAACATCCGGCACAGACGGCACCGATCAATGCCAGTATCACGGTGTGGCCGATCGTGTCAATATTTTTATAGATAAGAATCCCGATTCCGCCGGTTAGCAATAGCACGCCGATATACAGCAATGTTTTTACTTCCCAGTGAATGGAGAATAGTCGCGTGCCTTCGTCGATCCTGATTTTGTTAAGAGAGGCCTCTGAAAGTAATCCTTCGCGGTGAAGTTGTTCAAAGATAGGTATACGCACAAGGGGTGTTTTGCAATGATAAAATAAAAAAGCGAAACCACATACTGTAGTTTCGCTTCGCTTAAAACGTTGACTAAAATTAGCTTTGCGTAATCACACCGCATCCGATCCTGTTACCTGCATCGCCGGAAGGTTGCGATTTGTAATCGTCAACACCACTGTGAATAATAATGCTCCGGTTTAAAATATTAGTGGTGCTGTCGCCGCCTATTGTCCAGCGGTCAGTTTCAAGTGTCTTGCTTCCTTTTCCGTCACCATCGAGTTCCACATTGCCTATGTCGCCGGAATGAAAGTCGGCAGATCCCCATTCACCGTGCTGGGCATTCGTCGGGTTCCAGTGCCCATGTGCATCCTTGCCGTTGTTGCCGCAACCGGGATGCTCATGTATATGTACGGCAACGCTTTTATTGGCTTTCGAAGGAACAGTAATGTTCAGCACCATTTTTACCTTGCCATTTGCCTCTTCAAAAGTTGCATTACCGGTCACTGCAGTATCGGAATATGTGCCGGAAATACTTGCCACCGCGCTCATGCTTTGTTGCGAATCCTGGCTGGTTGCTGTGGTATCTTCACCATTCATCTCGGATTCTCCGGCTGAATTACAGGAAATCACTGCCAGGGAGGAAGCAAACAGGAAGGCTGTTGCGAGGTTCTTAATCGTTGTACACTGCATTTCGGAATTTTTTTAGGTTATGTAATCATTGCTAAAGACTGTCAATCTTTCTCTGACGAAGGCTAAGGAGGTCATCAAAATTAGTGAAAAAGTTTATAACACTTTCATTTTATGGGCATTGGCTGTGGTATGGAGCAACTTACTTCTTTTTCTTCTCCAGCGACACGCCACCAAGAATGTGCAGCGTAATCTCTTGTTCGGCCGCTTCCCAACGAATGTCGAATGGCATCGGGTCCTTCTTTTTCGTGCGGGCGGCGGCTTCTTCCAGGATTTCAAAGCCATCGATCAGGTCGCCTTGCTTATACAAAACGGTTTTCAGCGGCTCATCGACCACTTTCGTTGCTTTCTTTTTTGTCCCTTTTTTCTTTGTTGCTTTTTTATGCGCTGCTTTTTTCCCGGCTGCTTTTTTCTTTGTCGCCGCTTTCTTCTTTGCCATGTTATTTTCTTTAACTACACGAAATGCAATGAAAAATTACGTAGAATGCACTAAAGAAGAAAATTTGGAAAACACATTCGTGGATAAAATTTTTGGAAAGGATGATATTGAGGGCGGCAAATGGTCGAGTGGAGAGTATGATCATTGCATGTTTCGGCACATAAATTTGCATGGAGCCGACTTTTCAACCTGCATATTCATTGACTGTATATTCGAGGACTGCGACCTGAGTGTGGTGAAGCTGAATAATACGGTTTTTCGCGATGTGGAGTTTCGCGGATGTAAACTGATGGGCATTCATTTTGAAAATTGCAACAAATTTGGTCTGGCTTTTTTAGTGGAGAATTGTGTCCTGAATCATAGTTCTTTTTACCGCACCAGCCTGAAAAAAACGATTTTCAGGCATGCGCAGTTGATTGAAACCGATTTTACGGAATGTGATTTGACCGCCTGCGTTTTCAACGATTGCAATTTTGCAGGGGCGAAGTTTGAGAACACGATCCTTGAAAAAGCTGATCTGCGTACGGCTATTAATTTCTCGATCAACCCCGAAACCAACCGTATCAGGAAAGCCCGGTTTTCTGCCTCCGCCCTCGCCGGCCTCCTCGATAAATACGATATTGACATTGAAGGGTGAGCGTAATTGAAATGATTGCCTTAGCCTGTCGCATAAATCGAATACACCATGGGAAGTTTACTTTCGAAACCGCTTATATTCCACTTTCTATCGTCAACCTGCACCATATTCTTAAAGCACGGGTAAGGCGAAAATGAAAATTCGTTGAAATGCCGGATTTGCAATCCTTGTTGAAGTAATGCGTTCAGGACTTCTGAAATGCTGTGATTCCAACTATGTTCGCGTCCATAGATTGCTGCATTGCGGTTTGCATAACTATCCGTACTGTCGTTACTGATTACATCGACATTGTGGTAAGGATATTCAATTCTGGCAAATTCATCATCGAACATCCATAATACAGGATGAAATTCTGCCAGATAAAAAATACCGCCCGCACGCAGATGCCTGCGAATTATTTTTCCCCACATATTGAGATCAGGCAACCATCCAACCACTCCATAGGAAGTAAATACGATATCAAATTTTCGGTCGCCCAAAAATGTCGCCGAATCATAAACATTACAGCAAATGAATTCTGCCGGAAGACCTGATTGCTCAGCTATATTTTTTGCAATCCCGATAGCGTCCGCGGAGAAATCGATCCCTGTAACGTTGGCACCGTGTCTGGCCCAACCCAGCGTATCGAGCCCGAAATGACATTGAAGATGCAACATAGACTTTCCATTAACACTGCCGAGTTCCTTCAGCTCAATCTCCGTCAGCACCTCCTTGCCCAGCAAAAATCCATCAACATCATAAAAGGCTGATCCCTTGTGAAGCCTGGCACGCTGGTTCCAAATATTTTGATTATCTCTAAAAAAGTGATCCCAATTCTGCATTTATTTACTTGTTAAATGCTTATAATACCTATCGGCGAGCAGTGAAACAGGCGGGCCGAAGACCACCATCAATATCAACAAGCCAATCACTGCCTGACTATTGAAGACAAAAGGCTTCGCGGGTAGCGCCGAGTACGGTAAAACGATTAAATTCATCACTGCCCAAACAATCGCGCCATACAATATCCCGTTCACATATTTATTCCGCGATATTCTAACGATCACCGGGTACATCACGAAAAAAAGCAAGGTAAACGAAAAAGAAATGAAATAATGAATCAATACACCCAACACCACAACGGCGACTCCTCCGCTCAAAGCCTTCTCCAATCCTGTCGCGCCGCCTGCAATAAAATTAAATATCCTCGCAGGAAATGCTCCCGTACGAATAAGTTGATTCACATGCGCAGCAGCAATATCTAAAGTGCCTGCCACCAGCGTTGCAATCCATACGGCTTTCCAAAAACGGTTCATGAACAAAAAATTTATATTTGCGAAACCGGGTTCGCCTCTATGATGCCGGCGTGTTCCGGCTCCCGTCCATCTGGGCAATGATCTTATTCACTTCCGTTTCTGTTGAGCGAAGCTTATTCTGGCAATACGTAATCAACTCCGCCGCGCGCTTCACCTTTTCAGCAAGCACATCTACGGAAATCGTTTCCGTTTCAATCTCTCGCGCTATGGCCGCCAGCTCGGCATAGGCCTCTTCATAGGTCGGTGTCTGTGGCATGTTTATCTGTTTCCTGGTTAAGTGTTGCTAATAATTTTTTTTCGGACAGTATAATTTCAATCTCTTCACCCGGTGAGACAGCCGTCTGCGGTGTATATATCCTGTTTTTATGCTTCACAATGGCAAAACCGCGCCGCAGGGTAGCCATCGGCGACATCAGCCTCACTACCTTATCGAAATGCGTTACATAACCCTTTTGATTCTTCAGGTACTGTGCGTTGAACGTTTTCAGGTTCGCAATAACATTGCGCAGGTTATTCTGCTGGTTGCCAATGATCGTTTTGGGGCGCGACAATAAGCTGGTCGTTACACTGACGAGCGCCTGCCTTCGATGCAGTACAATAGCCGCCGAGTTCCCGGTAACCACCCTGTTGACGCGGTTCATTTCATCTTTTTTGGCAGACAGCAACCGGTTTGTTTGTGTGATCATCTTTCCATAGGCGTGCGCAAGCTGCTCAGCATTTTTCGCAAACCGCTGCTGCGAGCGGATAATGATCGTGTGCTGGTGGTTCATCACTTTTTCTTCAAACGCGCGATTGTGTGCCAGAATAAATTCCGCGGCCTTCGTTGGCGTCTTTACCGCGCTATGCGCCATCCAATCGGCAATACTTTCGTTGCGCAGGTGCCCGATGCCGGTAATTACCGGTAATGGAAACCTTGCAATCGCACGGGCCAGGTCATAGTTCTCAAATATCAAAAAATCGGTTTGTGCGCCGCCGCCGCGTGTGATCACGACTACGTCGTAAGCTTTCTGCGATTGATGAATAGCAATGAGTTGTTTGACTATTTCCCGGGCGAACTGGTCGTCCTGCACAGGAGCGTGATATTCATCCACCACAAACCGGTAGCCGTGACTGTTGCTGGCGAGGGTGTGCCGGAGATCCTCCGCTCCGGCCGAAGTGCGTGAAGCGATGACGGCTATGCGCTGTACAACCAAAGGCAATTGCAACTGATTGTTTCGGGTGTAATATTTGTCGCCCACCTTCCAGACGACCTCCGGGTTGTTGGCCACCAGCTTTTCAAGTGTTTGCCGGCGTTGTATTTCGAGTGCGCCAAGGGTGAAGTTTACGTCAACCTCCAGCAGGTTCGCCTGCAAACCGAACTGCGGGTGATACTGTACCTCCAGGCACATCAGTACCCGGATATTGCTGGTAAACTGTTGGCCGGTGACCTTTTCAAACCGGTCAATGGAATCACTTCCTGTTCCCCACGCTTTTGCCTGAATTTTAGCCAGCAGCGAACCCGATCCCGGGTCTTTTTCCACCAGCTCAAAAAAGTGGTTGCGCTTGTCGGCCTTGTAAAGATGACTGGTAACATCCGCCATCACCCAAAACTTTTGTCCCGCGAACCGGTGGGTGATTGTCCGCTGAATTTCGGCAG
>CBIGXK010000309.1:0-4989 GCA_966193805.1 uncultured bacterium
GCAATATACTTTTTATGGTGTGCTGCTGTACGTCGCTTCCACAATATTCGTGCTCTACCTCGCAATGGGCGAGCCCGAAGCGGCAGTATGGAATGGGCTTTTCTGGATGATCCAGTTGTTCATTTGCGTGAACGCGGTCGCAAAAAGCTTTTTGCAGGAGAGCAGCGGACGCATGCTGTATTATTACAGCATCGCCGGTGCGCGTGACTTTATTTTATCGAAGTTGATATTTAATGCTGCTTTAATGATCGTGATGAGCATTTCGAGCCTGATATTGTTCCGGCTGCTGATGGGAAATGCATTGCAGCATCCCTGGCGCTTCGTGGGCACTGTATGCCTTGGCGGATGCAGCCTGAGCCTGGTATTCACCTTTCTTGCTGCCATCGCTGCCCGCGCCAGGCAAAATGCCGCGCTTATCGCGATTCTCGGCTTCCCGCTCATCATTCCGCAGGTTTTGCTGCTCATGCGGATATCGAACACTGCCTTTGCAGACGTGATACAGGGCGGTTTTTTGTCGATGAGCTTGCTGCTCGCGGGGCTCGATGTGATGGTGATCATGCTCGCGGTAATCCTGTTTCCATTTCTCTGGAAAGATTAAAAAATAATTTCTGTTGAGCGGCTTTACCCTAATTTTGCGGCACCCGGCCAATTAAAATTGTATCCATGCGTTGGTGGAAAGTCTTAACGGTTATTTTACTCCTTTACACATTTACAGGAGGTTTGCTCATCACTGTCCCCGATATCGGCAATCTTCAGCACACCATCCGTAACGCTTTTTTTCACATCCCGATGTGGATCGCACAGTTTGTAATGATCTCGGTGTCGTTGGTGTATTCCATTAAATACCTCCGGAAGCCCGATTTGAAATATGACACCATTGCGCTTGAGTTTGGGAGGACCGGCATTCTCTTCGGCATACTCGGTTTGCTCACCGGCATGATCTGGGCAAACTATACCTGGGGCGCCGCATGGAGCAACGATCCCAAGCAACTGGGCGTGGCCATTGCGCTGCTCATCTACCTGGCCTATTTCGTTTTGCGCAATTCGATGACGGATATTGACAAAAGGGGCAGGATCGCTGCGGTGTATAACATCTTCGCTTATTTCATATATATCCCGATGATCATGATACTGCCCCGCATGGTAGAATCGCTGCATCCCGGCGGCAAAGGTGTTGAAGGCAACCCGGGCCTGAACCCGGACGACATGAACGAGGCCATGAAATGGGTATCGCGCCCCGCTTACATCGGTTGGGCGTTGCTGGGAGTGTGGATCACCACGCTGCGGCTGCGTTTGCAACTATGGGCCGAAAAAAATTCTAATAGCGGTTTAGCATGATGAAAAAAATATTATTAAGCATCTTTATCTTTTCTCTTTCCGTTGCAGTGTTTGGCCAGGACAGCACCATGAATGCCGCAAGAGAAGCGACGGGCCTGCGCGCCGATGGAAAGATATACGTGGTGCTGGCCGTTGCCCTTACCATCCTCATTGGCCTGTTCATTTACCTCATCCGGCTGGACAGGAAGATAGGAAAGTTGGAGAAGGGAGCGGGAAATGACCGGCAACCTGCAACCGGCAACCGGCAGTAACAAATATTGTTCATCATTGCCCACTGCCTATTGCCTAAAAACCGTGCTTCCTCAAACAAAAACATAAAAAGATGTCATCGAACCAGGAATACAGTTTCTTCGGAGCGGTAGAAAAAAGTTTTGACAAAGCCGCAGCCTTCACCAAATGGGATCCCGGAATTTTAGAACAGATCAAGCAATGCAACGCCGTTTATCGCATGCACTTTCCCGTTAGGGTAGGCGAAAACATAGAGGTGATCAAAGCCTACCGTGTGCAGCATTCTCATCATAAAACGCCCTGCAAAGGCGGTATCCGTTTCGCAATAAATGTGAACCTCGACGAAGTGATGGCGCTTGCTGCACTCATGACTTATAAATGCGCGATTGTAAATGTGCCGTTTGGCGGAGCGAAGGGAGGGATTACTATCGACCCCCGCAAATACAGTGCATACGACCTGGAAAAAATTACCCGCAGGTACACAGCCGAACTCATTAAGAAGAATTTCATCGGGCCCGGCGTGGACGTGCCCGCTCCCGACTACGGTACGGGCGAAAAGGAGATGGCGTGGATTGTTGACACTTACGGCAGCATGCGGCCCGGTGAGATAGACGCGCAGGCCTGCGTTACAGGAAAGCCAGTGTCGCAGGGAGGTGTGAGAGGCAGAAAGGAAGCAACCGGGTTGGGTGTGTTTTATGGCATCAGGGAAGTGTGCAACATGCCCGAAGTGATGAAAAGGACCGGAATGAAAACGGGCGTGAAAGGGAAAACAGTGGTGGTGCAGGGTTTGGGAAATGTTGGCTACCATGCTGCCAAATTTTTCCAGGAAGCCGGCGCCGTCATCGTTGGACTGGCAGAATTTGAGGGCGCCATATACAAAAAAGAGGGGCTTGACGTCGACAAGGTCGTCGAGCACAGGAAGCAGTCAGGCTCAATCCTGAATTTTGCCGGCTCCACAAATATTGCCAGGACTGAGGAGGCGCTCGAACTGGAATGTGACATACTTGTGCCGGCGGCGCTTGAAAATGTGATCAACGGAGAGAATGCGCCGCGGGTAAAGGCGAAAATAATCGGCGAAGCCGCTAACGGTCCGCTGACCCCGGAGGCCGATGAGGAATTTATCAAAAGAGGTATAGTGGTTATTCCCGACATGTACCTGAATGCCGGCGGTGTTACCGTTTCATATTTTGAATGGCTGAAGAACCTCAGCCATGTGCGTTACGGCAGAATGGAAAAGCGTTTCACTGAAAACCTCAACGGGCAGTTGATCGCGCAGATAGAGGAGCTTACCGGAAAACAGGTGAACGAGAATGAACGCGAGCTGATTTTACACGGTCCCGAAGAGGTTGACCTGGTGCGGAGCGGTTTGGAGGAAACAATGATTGCCGCTACGCGGGAGATCATGGCTTGCTGGCACGAAAACCCCAAAATTCCTGATATGCGTACCGCTGCCTATGTGGTGGCCATCGATAAGGTTGCCACGAGCTATGCGGAGCTGGGGATTTTTCCGTAGGAGGCGGGAGACGGAGACGGAAGACGGGAGACGGGAGAGGGTTTTAAGTTTTAACTTTTAACTTTTGCCCGAAGGGCAATTGCCGGGGTGGACTGTACGCTTACAAAAATTCGGGAAACGCTTCCAGCGGAACGAGTCCCGAATTTTCTTTTTTAAACAACATGCAGTAAGACCCATTCGTGATCACGAGAAAATTAACCGGCACGGCAATATTATACCGCAACACCTGGTGCAGCACATTTTCCGTGAGCGGAACACTCATTGCCTTGCACTCCACCATCATAAACGGTGCATGCTGCCTGTCAAAAACAAGAATATCGAACCGCTTCACCATCTCCCCCACAAAGATCTTTTTCTCCAATGCGATCAACGCAGCAGGATAATTTTTCGAAATAAGGAACCTCACGAAATTCTGCCTCACCCACTCTTCCGGCGTAAGCTTCAACCACACCCTTCGCAGTTCATCAAAAATCATATCCCTGTCATTTTCAATCTTACGCCTGAATGTATGCGAGGGATAGTCTATTTTGATCATTATGTGTAAAATTTGTACTTTCTCCTGACAATAAAAATATTCGATTCTCCAATTCATGAAAACACGCAACGAAATCGTTCATAACTGGTTGCCCAGGTACACAGGTGAAAAGCTCGAAAATTTCGGCAGTTACCTGTTGCTGACCAATTTCTCGCACTACCTCCAACTGTTTGCCGAATGGAACGGCGTGAAGATAGCAGACGTGTACAAACCGATGCAATGCGTAACGGCCGATAATATCAGCCTCATTAACTTCGGCATGGGCTCGCCTTCCGCCGCCACTATCATGGATCTGCTCACCGCGATCTCGCCAAAGGCAGTATTATTCCTCGGGAAATGCGGCGGACTCAAAAAACGCAACAAGCTCGGCGACCTGATACTTCCCATCGCCGCCATCCGCGGCGAAGGAACCTCCGACGATTATTTTCCGCCGGAAGTACCCGCCCTTCCCGCCTTCGCACTCCAAAAAGCCGTATCGACAACGATTCGGGATTATGGTGTTGACTATTGGACCGGTACCGTGTATACCACCAACCGCCGTGTGTGGGAACACGATGATGAATTCAGGGAATACCTGCAAAAGATACGCGCCTATGCCATCGACATGGAAACGGCAACGATCTTTACGGTAGGCTTCTACAATAAAATTCCGACAGGCGCTTTGCTGCTCGTGAGCGACCAGCCAATGGTTCCCGAAGGCGTGAAGACCGAGGAAAGTGATAAGATCATCACCAAAGAATATGTTGACCGCCATTTACGGATCGGCATTGATTCGCTTAAACAGCTCATCAATGAAGGTATGACCGTGCGGCATTTGAGGTTTTGAGTGGGCCAACAAAAAAATAAAACATTGTATCCATTACTTCAGATAAATAATCTTCAAATTGATTTCGTCACCGAAACCGGCACCACAACGGCCGTTAAAAATATTAATCTCACGGTAAACAGGAACGAAATTGTGGGTATAGCCGGCGAATCGGGCTCCGGCAAATCAGTAACCTCTCTTTCGATCCTGAAGCTCCTGCCACCGAAATCTGCAAAATACATTGCAGGTGAAATTTTATTCTCGCCCAACGGAACTGAAGTGATCAATATCACCTCGCTGGATCATGAGGCGCTTCGCAGCATAAGAGGAGGCGGAATAGGCATGATATTCCAGGAACCTATGAGCTCGCTGAACCCGGTGTTTACCTGCGGCGGCCAGGTAATGGAAGCAATCAAATTGCACCGGAACATTTCTTCGCGGGATGCCAAAAATAAAACGATCGAACTGTTCGAAAAGGTGAAGCTGCCGGCGCCTGAATTGCTTTTCAACCGCTACCCTCACCAGTTGAGCGGCGGGCAAAAACAGCGCGTAATGATTGCGATGGCGATG
>CBIGXK010000310.1:0-4954 GCA_966193805.1 uncultured bacterium
GTAAAATTGTGTATGCAAAACAAAGCACGATCGACCCGCTGCAAATAAAAAAGCTGATCGTTGAAAACGATCTCATAGGAAGAGTGTATTAATGCCGAACAATTATTTCCGTTTCCGGCAGTTCACGGTTTTCCAGGACGAATGTGCCATGAAAGTATGTACCGACGCGTGCCTGTTTGGCGCCTGGGTGGTTTCGATTGTGCGTAACCGTTACATGAATATTCTGGATGTGGGAACAGGAACGGGGCTGCTTTCGTTGATGATCGCACAGGCAACGGAAGGCAGGATAGACGCTGTGGATATAGATGGGCAGGCAGTTGTGCAAGCGAAAAAAAATTTCTGTTCGTCGCCCTGGCCGGAAAGACTCTTCCTTCATCATCAGCCGGTGCAGCTTTTCAATGGCAGCACGAAATACGACCTGGTCGTTGCCAATCCGCCTTTTTATGAAACGGACCTTAAATCACCCGATGAGAGAAGGAACGATGCTTTGCACAGCAGCTCACTTACCATTGCCGGGCTGGTGCCGCTGGTAAAATCTTTTATGGCTGATGAGGGAAAGTTTGCGATCTTATTGCCGTCGAAGAGAACGGATGAATTTGAGCTACTTGCAGCACTAAGCGGTTTCGCGATTTTGCACAAGGCAGTTGTAAGGCAAACGCCCCGGCATGCGCCGTTTCGGGCGATGTATATTGTGAAGGATGACGGTGGCGGGGAACCGGCAGAATATGAAGAAATGACGATAAAGGAGCATGACCGTTACACGGAAAGGTTTCACCACCTGCTCGAAGATTATTATTTATTTGAAAAAGCGAAATAAAAAGACATACGGATGAAAGAAGAGGATTTAAAGAATGACGTGCAACTGCTGCCACTGCGCAACTTGCGGGCCGGCGAAGTAACCGCCAGTTATGAATCCGGGCGTTTACGATATATTGGCTGCAACGGTTACGAAGCAGTAAGAATGATATTTTACGCGATGCGTGATGAGAACTGGGTGACGTTCCCCATGAAAATTTCAGATGAGACCATTGTTGAGAAGGAGCGCTCGTTCGAAGTGCGCTACCGTGGCAGCATCAATACCGAAAAGATAAAGTTTGAGGCTGATTTCAGCATTACCGGTAATGCCGACGGCACCATCGTTTTTTATATGGAGGGCAGGGCGTTGAATAGCTTTCAAAGCAAAAGGAACGGTCTGGGCGTTCATCATCCCGTTCATGCATGCGCCGGCCGCCCCGTAGAGATCATTCATCCGGGCGACGTGTCTGAGAAGTCTGTATTTCCAAAGCTGATCAGCCCGACGCGCCCTTTCAAAGATGTGACTGGCATGCGGTACACAACCGCTTACGGCACGCGCACAGAAATTGTTTTTGAAGGAGATGAATTTGAGATGGAGGACCAGCGCAACTGGTCGGATGATTCATTTAAAACATACAGCGGCCCTCAATACAAAACGCCGATGCTCGACGTTCGCGAGGGCGATACGATGTTTCACAGGATAACAGTGCGCCTCAACAGCACGAATACGGAAACGATATACCCTAAACAGCAGGTGTTGCAGGGGCCTTTTCCTGAAATTGGCTATGGCTTTTCCGATGGCGACGTTATACCCACCACCGGCGAGCAGATTACCACCATCCCGCATGGTCACCTGTCGGTCGAAGTCAGGCTTTCGGATAAAAAGTGGCGAGAAAACCTGCAGCAACGGATTGCGAGGGCGGGATTAACGAATATTGATTTAAGATTGCTGGTTTACTTCACGGAGTTTTCAGAAAAAGAGACGGCCGGTTTAAGCGCATTCATTAACGATACGCGGATGCATGTTACCAGCGTCCTTGTTTTATCAGAACACGGCACGGCGCCGGAAGCCGACAACTATCACATCGTACTTCATGAGTTGAGAAAAGCATGTCCGAATTTGAAAATAGGTTTCGGTAATGCCACTTGGTTCGCGAATATCAATGCCACCATCAACAGGGAAGTTAATTGCGACTTTACGGGATTCGTGGTGAACCCGCAGGTGCACCAAACGGATGAACGTTCGATCCTTGAAAATTTGCTTAGCCAGCATACGATCCTCGATACACTTCGTGACAGGGTCGGCGAGAAACCCGTGCAGGTGCATTTCCAGTTCAGCAAGGTGGATGACCCGCGCTGGCACACGCAATTGGGTGCATGGTGGCTATTGAATGCCATTGCCTCCATGGCCTCTGCAGGAGTAATTACTATTTGTGAGTTGACAGGCAGAAATGCCATCTTCCGGCAACACAAAGAACATTCGCCGTTGATGAAACTATTGAAGACGCTCTCGGATTTTGCTCCGGTGCACATTCGCGCAGAGAGAATGTTGAGCGTAGCGGATCCCATGAGCACCATCCGCTCGGCGAAAGTAATTCTTGAAAACGCCGAAGGCGAAGCAATCGCTTATACGATGACTGACATTTAATACATTTGATAAAATCTGCACAATGAGAAAAGTTCTTCTTCCTGCTTTTACTGCTTTGGCCGTGATGATATTTTCATGCGGTGAACAACCGGCTTCAAATGAAGATGCGGCCCCCGCTAAAGATTCTGCATTGCCCGCCCCTGATAATGCGATGATAAAGATCCTGGATCCGGAAGGTAACGACATCATCGATTCTACGGCTGCAATTGAAAACCTCGCGGGGGGATTCAAATGGACCGAAGGGCCGCTGTACATTGCCGACGGAGGCTACCTTCTTTTTTCCGATATCCCCAACAACAGGGTGATGAAATGGAAGGATGGCGAGGGATTAACCACCTACCTGCAGCCGTCGGGCTTTACTGCACCTTCGAAGGTGCCGGAAAAGGAGCCGGGCTCGAATGGGTTGTTGCTCGACAAGGATGGCAACCTGGTATTGTGCCAGCACGGCGACAGGCGTATTGCGCGCATGAAGGCGCCGCTAAACGATCCGAAGCCCGTATTTGAAACCGTGGCCGACAGGTATAACGGAAAAAGGTTCAACAGTCCGAATGACGCGCTCTATCATCCCAACGGCAACCTGTATATCACCGATCCTTCTTACGGGCTCGATAAGGGCGATGATGACACGGCGAAAGAACTCAGCTTCCACGGTGTATTCAGGGTTACGCCATCGGGCCAGGTGGATGTGGTGGACAGTATTACGCGATGGCCAAACGGCATTGCCATCACCCCCGATGGAAAATATTTGCTTATCGGGCACTCCGATGGCGACAATCCCGTGTGGATGAAATATGAATTGGACAAAAACGGCCTTGCGGCGAAAAAGTCCGTGTTTTACAAGCTGACAGAGGCTGACAGGGACAAGCCCGGCGGACCGGATGGCATGAAGATGAGCAAGAAGGGTTATTTATTTGCTTCCGGACCCGGCGGCATCTGGATTTTCAACCCCTCGGCAAAGCCGATTGCGAGGATCTATACGGGACAGGCCACATCAAATTGTGCATTGTCGGCAGATGAAAAGATCTTATACATGACCTGCGACGATTTCCTGTACAAGGTGAATTTAAAATAGATATTTTTTAATTCAGCACATTTCCGTCAACAACGGTCACTTTAACCGTTGATGTGCTCCACTCTGCGCGGTCATCCACCACTCTTACCTGGTAAACGTAAATGCCGGGAAAGGTTAGTCCGGTCAGGTGCGGCTTAGCGGTCACCGCGCCGGAAATAGTGCCTAGCGGGGGCCCTGATACTTTTTGCCAGACATAGCGGAGGATTTTTCCGTCGGGGTCCTTCGACGCTGAAGCATCGAGGTAGGCTGAACCCGAAGCCGAGGAAATGGTGACGTTGCTGCCCGCGCTGGCAATGGGCTTTACATTGGGTTTGAACGTGCGGTTCTGCGCCAGCATCCATTCATAAACGTTAGGATTGTAGTAACGGTAAGCTGTGTCGTAGGCGCGATGCACCCACACATAGTGGCCGCCATTGTCGTACATGATGAGGTTGGGATGCACTTTTGCGCCGCAGTCGTTGATGCTTTTTATCGCGTTGATGGTGCAATAGGGGCTGGCCTTGTCATCGTTCATGGCGTGCACGGCAAGAATGGGAAGATCGGCGTTCGCGATGTTGCAGCCGTTCGTCATGAAGCAGGGCGACACGACGGGAACAATGCCGGCAAATTGTTTTGCCTTGCTCACCGAAGAAGAGGCGTACACCCAGGTGCCGCCACCGCCGAGGCTCAGGCCCGTGAGAAAGATCCGGTTCGTGTCTATGTTCAGGTTTCTTTTCGCGTAAGCAATCATCGCGTCAATAAAATAATTCTCCCATGTGCCGTAGCGCGAATACAGTTGGGGATACAGCACCACAAAACTTTCTGTTTTACCGTTCCAGGTAAACTCCATCGGGTGGCCGAGATTGATATACTTCGGGATGCCGCAGCAATTGATCTTTTTCAGCTCCTCTTCAGATCCGGTGCCTTTTTCCCCTATTCCATGCAGGAAAATAATAAGCGGGTGCTTCGTTCCCTTGTCACTGTTATAATGCGGGGGCAGGAACTGGTAAAAGCCGATCTTGCCGCGGGGACCGTCGATGCTTTCAGCGGTACGTTGAGCAAAAGAAAAGAGGGGGAAGGCGGCAATAAAAAGAATTAGGAATTGCTTCATCTAACGAAATTCTGTTGCCGAAAGTAATGGGAATACACGAAATTTCCTTAGTAATTGTACTATCTCTAATAAGTAACACGTAGATGATTTTGAGTAATAGGCGTATAATGTCAAATAACCTTTTCAGTTATTAGCATTGACGTGTTAAACTGCCGATCTTTGCGTTAGTTATTTGATCCGAATCCAATGAAAACTTATTAAAATCCTTATTCAGTATCCATACCTGTGAAGAACTGAATAAAACCAACCCGTTTTTTTGATCGTGTCCCTTGAAAACCGTACGATCCAACTACGAAAAGCCCACAATGACCTTGTGGGATTTTTTTGTGAGGGCGTCGATGCAATAGAC
>CBIGXK010000311.1:0-4872 GCA_966193805.1 uncultured bacterium
ATCATAATGATATCAAACATACATTTTTTCAAACGCAAAACAAAATGTTGTTTGTGCCTTCCCTGCCGAAAAAGCCAATAACAGGCTTCTAAGCCGAAGCACTGATACAAGTAAATGGTTGTGGAGAAGGGCAGTATGAAAGAATACGAGCCCTGTTTAGTGTGTGAATCGCGCCTCTTCGACTTTTCTTTCTTTTTTAAGCGTCCACTTCTTCGTGGGCAGAGGAATGTCGACACTCAACACGCATCCCTTGCCGGGCGAACTGTGAAATACAGCAGAGCCATGAAACGCACGCGCACGGTGAATGATGTTGTTCACCCCTACTCCGTCCCTTCGTTTCTCCGGGTCGAAGCCGATACCATTATCCCTGACCACCATCTTCAACCTGCTATAGCTGGTCGACACTTCGATGATGATAACATTGGCGCGCGCATGCTTGATGATGTTGTTCAACTGCTCCTGCAGAATGCGGTATGCTGTTATCCTGATATCGGGATGCATTTTTTCTTCAGTAAGCTTATCCATGGACACACAAAACCTGATATCACTCGTGGCGCCATCAATGGCGCAAACAAGGTCCTCGATGGATTTCTTCAATGAAACTTTTCCGGGAAACGGGCTCACCAACGACTTACTCAAACACCGGATCTCCTCCATCGCCGTTTGCAGGTAATTTATACTCCTTGCGACCAGGTCCTCTTTCATTTCGCCGTTTTGCTCGACAATCCTAAGGTTAAGTTTTACCACGGAGAGTAACTGGTTAACATTATCATGCAGTTCCTTGCCCAACTGGTTGCGTTCGCGCTCCTGCGCGGCCAGCGCATACCTGCTGAATTCTTCTTGCTTCCGCTGCCTTTCAGCAAGCAAAAGCTCATGCGTGCGCAGCAGCTTTTTCTGATGCCTCGAAACTACCGCAATGCCACCCACCATAATCAAAAAACACGTACCCAACAAAATATCCACGCGTATGGATCCGTCAAGAACGCCCCTATTCACGTCATCTACCCTGACGTTGATGTTTTTGTTGATGTAAACAGATGCCGATGTTATCGCCTGGTTGTAACGCTCATATGCCGGTAGCTCTGTCGTGTAATAAAGGTTGATGGCCTCATCGTTGAAACGGCTGCCGACCCGGTTCGACTTCAACATCCGCTCAGTTTCCCGCTCATATTCTTTCCTGTGCAACAGCAGTGATTGAACCAACGAATCGTGGCCGTGACCGGTCATCCATTGCAACCCTTCTCTCCAGGCATCGGTGTAGGATTTCTTCATCCGGTCTATCCGGTCGAGCTCCATGTTCACGTCCTCTGTTTCTGTATTGAAGATCATGCGGACGCTGGCTGCCTGCTGCTCTGCCACCTCCTGCCGCATATCGAGCAACGTATGTGAAATGTTGAGCGTACTCTCAATAAGGTCATTATATTTCCGGATGCCCGAACGCGAGGTCCTGATAACAAAAACTGCCGACACGGTAACTGTCACCAGCAGCAAAAAGTAAAATGCCGAGAGGGCAGTCACTTTTCTGTATATAAAGGCAGCTTTAGGGGTGAAGAAATTCTTCATAAGGTGGCAGTACATCAACCGTACCCAGTACAACACATAAAGTTTCCCCTTATTGCACGGACGGCATAAAAACTTTAATATCTAAATATTACACGTACGGCCGCCTGAACAATTTCCCCGTGAGAAAAGCACGCGACCGTATTATTCGCAAAACAACCTATATTTAGCGACCCGAAAAATTACGATGATGAAAACGTTAAAGATACTCGCAGTTGTCGTGCTCATACTCTCTTCGGTAGCAGGCACAATCAAAAAAGACGCACCCAAAAATCCTAAATACCTGTATGTTGCCACGCCCGGCATTCGCGATTACCTGGGCTATGGCGGCCACGGCATACTCGTTTTCGACATCAACAACGGACATAAGTTCGTAAAGCGGATAAAAACCAGCGGTTACCACCCCGACAAAACACCCTCAAACGTAAAAGGCATCGCCGTGTCCATCCCGTTGAACAGCATTTATGTGAGTACGCTCGAATCGCTCCAACGCATAGACCTCGCCACCGACAAGATCATATGGGAAAAATTTATTGAGGGTGGCTGCGATCGCATGTCCATCTCTCCCGATGGCAAAACGATGTACCTGCCATCGCTGGAAAAAGATATATGGAACGTGGTGGATTGTGAAACCGGCAACGTCATCAAAAAACTGGATGGCTTTAAAAGAGCGCACAATACCCTTTACGGCCCGTCTGGCAACGCCGTTTACCTGGCCGACATCGGCAACCCATGGGTGTATGTGGCCAGCACCAAAGAAAATGAGGTCACAAAAAAGGTGGGCCCCTTCTCCAACTTCGTCCGCCCATTTACCGTAAATGCAAAAGAGTCGAAAGTTTTTGCCACTGTGGATGGCCTCCTCGGCTTCGAGGTTGGCGACCTGAACACCGGCGAAAAACTCGCGCAGGTGGTGGTGGAAGGATGGGAAACAGGCCACGTACGCCGCCATGGCAACCCGAGTCACGGCATCGGGCTCACCCCCGATGAAAAAGAAATCTGGCTCTGCGACGGCCATAACATGCGCATGCATGTGTTCAGTTCCACCCCTCCCTACCAGCAGCTTACCACGATTCCCTTACAGGACATGCCGGGATGGATCACGTTCAGCCTCGACGGCAAATATGCATATCCCTCCAGCGGAGAGGTGATCGACGTAAAAACGAGGAAAGTGCTTACCGTTTTGCAGGATGAGTTTTACAACAACGTTGCCAGCGAAAAAATGGTAGAGATACATTTCGATGGCAATAAAGCAATAAAAGCCGGCGACCAGTTCGGTATCGGCAGGGCACCCGTTCATTCCGTTGCTGCCAACTAAAAGGCAGACAGTTTAAGAACCGAGTAGCGCATTCCTTATTTGACGAGCCTGAGCTGGCCATAGTGGTAGGCCATATGGTTGGTCCTGTTGATGAGCACATTCAGCCTGTTTCTCATCGGCTCCTTTGCAAAGTCTTCTTCAGCAATATCCATGTGCCTGCTGAACCAATCGTCCACGGTCATTTCGCTGAACTTGCGCGAAAGGTTTTCATGTACGTCTTTCCAGTATTGGCGAAGTGCCGGGGCATCTGGCAAGTCAGCGGCCTCACCATCCGGCTTTATTACATACGGTTCGTAAAGTGCAGTATGCGAACGTTCACCAATCGCTAAAAGTTCAAACAACCTGTCGTGAATGGCAACCAGGTGCCCCACCAAATAGCCAATCCTGTTCCTGTCTGGCGCCACTTCCGTTTCAAATTGCTCATCCGTAATGGAATCAAGAAATTTGTTCATTCGTTCGATGTAGGTATTCCATGCACTCACAGCCATCTGTACAAACAGCGCGTCCCGCTCCATAGTTGTAATATTTGGTGATAACATTCAGCGAATGTAACCACATTCAACTAAAGTTATTCGGTCCTTAACGATTTCACCGGGTTGGCAAGAGCAGCCTTAATGGATTGCCAACTGATGGTTATAAGCGCTATGAAGATGACCACCACTCCGGCCCTGACAAATATTCCCGGGCCGATTTTGATCCTGTAAGGAAAGTCGCTCAGCCACACGTTCATCGCATACCATGAAACAGGAACGGCAATGAGTATTGATAAGAAAACAAGTTTGATAAAGTCTTTCGACAGCAACGTTACGATGCCCGCCACAGACGATCCCAACACTTTCCTGATACCGATTTCTTTTGTGCGCAGCTCTGCAGAATAGGTGGCCAGGCCAAACAAACCCAGGCATGCTACAAATATGGCGAGGCCGGTGAACAACGTGAACAACTGGCCGAAATGCACGTCGGCCGTGTATTGCCGGTTAAAAGATTCGTCGAGAAAACTGTAGAGAAAGGGACGCTGCGGTGCGAGCCTGTCCCACACCGCCTTTAAATCGGCGATGGTGGCCGCCATATTGCCGGACTGGATGTGCAGGGCAAGGCGGCCATACGATCCACGATCAGCATAACGCAATGCAAGCGGTTCCACCGCCTGGCGAAGCGACCTGAAATTAAAGTTCTTCGTAACGCCAACAACAAGTCCTTCCCTCCCCCATTGCGAGAAACGTTTGCCTACAGCATCGGCCGGGTTTGAATACCCAAAAATCCGTGCAGCCGATTCATTCAGCAATAATGCATTGACAGAATCGGCGGGAAAATCCTTGGAAAAGGGCCTGCCGGCAACCATTTCAATCCCAAAGTTCTGGATGAAGTCGTCGTCTATTTCGTAAAGTAGCGGCCCATTGCCTACAAGCGGTCCCTGCGGTGATTGTATCTCTGTATAAGCATTCGGCAAAAATTCGCCGGGCACCGCCCTGGATGCTGAAACGGAAATCACTGAAGGTTGCTTTGCAAATTCTGCCTTGATCGTTTCCATTTTCCGCTGTACATCTACGTCGCTGCCAAAATCAATCACCAGCATCTGGTCCTGTGTAAACCCGAGATCATGCGAGCGAAGAAATTTCAACTGCGTATACACGATGCCGGTAGCAGCGATCAGCGCCATCGAAAGGGTGAACTGAAATACCACCAGGGCCTTCCTCACATTTACGCCTCCCGAAGTAGCGCCCATCGCGCTCTTCAGCACGGCAATGATTTTGAAACGCGAGAGGAACAAAGCCGGGTAAATGCCCGAAAGCAATCCAATCAGGAACGCAAATGCCATCACCACCAGCAACAACCCGCTGGAAAAAATCGTAGCGGACGCCAAATTCTTTCCTGACAATTCACTGATCACAGGAAGGGCCAATTGCGTTAGAACCAGAGAAAGCACAGCTGCCGACAGAGAAACCAAAACAGATTCCGACAGGAACTGACGCACCAATCCCCGTTGATGCGCACCC
>CBIGXK010000312.1:0-4811 GCA_966193805.1 uncultured bacterium
GTTACTACGTGGTGCCCAGGGTGAGCAATACAAAGCTCGCCAGCATAAAAGCAGGTTGGTGGTCACTTTACCTGATCAACGCAGCCGTAGTCAGTGGCACACTGTGCCTGATGGCGGGCATCAACAATGGCGGCGGTGAATACCGCGAATATATCTGGCCCGTAATGCTTCTTTTCGGCGCCGGCCTGGCGCTTACACTCGTTAATTTTTTAAGAACCATCGCCAAAAGAACCACCAGGGAAATTTACATTTCCAACTGGTACATTGTCTCGGCAATCATTTTTACACTGGTGATTGCGCTGGTCGCCTACGTTCCCTATTGGCAAAATGGGTTGGGCGAAACAATTGTACAGGGTTATTACATGCACCAGGGTGTAGGCATGTGGTTCATGCTTTTTACGCTCGGCATTGTTTATTATGTACTTCCCCAACAATTGAATAAACCCATTTATTCGTATAGCCTGGGTGTGCTGGCATTCTGGACACAAATACTTTTTTACACACTTATCGGAACGCATCACTTCGTCTTCAGCTCTATTCCGTGGTGGCTGCAAACCGTGGCGATCGTGGGCAGTATGGGAATGGCCATACCGGTGATAGCAGGGACCACCAATTTCCTCATGACGTTTAAGGGTGCATGGTACAAGGTGAAGGACAGCTACACGCTCCCGTTTTTCCTGGTTGGCATCATCTTCTATTTTACCGGCTCGATGCAGGGAACGGCTGAAGCTTTCAGAAGCACCAACCTGATATGGCACTTCACCGATTTTACGGTGGCGCATTCTCACCTCACCATGTATGGCATTATTAGCTTTTTTCTTTGGGCGGGTATGTATGCCATCGTGCCGCGCCTTACAGGTAAGGAAGCGCCGCAGATTTACATTGGCGCCCATTTCTGGCTGGCGCTCATCGGGTTGCTCTTTTACACGATACCGCTTATGTATGGCAGTACGCTCAAAGGATGGATGTGGCTGCAGGGCAAGCCGTTTATCGAGGGAGTGGTGATGATGGCGCCGTATTGGCTATGGCGCGCCATTGGCGGCAGCCTGATGTGGCTCGCACATATCTTCTTCGCATACAACCTGTATAGAATGATTGCCAGAAAAGAACCGGCCGACGTGCGCGACATCGCCATCAGCAAACTCGATGCAAACAAGGCCAGCGTTGAACCAATTGTATAAGCAGATTATTAAAACGACATGGAACTATTCGACAACCATAAAAAGCTTTTTGCAACCGCTACCCTCTTCTTTGTTGGGTTAACCATCCTGGTGGCCATACTGCCCGCGATCAATAACCAAAACAACAATGCACCCCTGCCCGGTGCAACACCACTGAGCGCCGACGCGGTAAAGGGGAAAGCCGTATTCGTGGCCAACGGATGTGTGGCGTGCCACACGCAACAGGTACGCAATGTGGAGATGGACAGGATATGGGGATCGCGACCCAGCATCGCCGCCGATTATGCAGCAAACGTACGCACAGACACATGGCGGAACACAGCCACGCTCATGGGGACCGAACGTACCGGCCCCGATCTAACAGACATAGGCAACCGACAACCGGGAAAAGAATGGAACCTGGTGCATTTGTACAACCCGCGCATCGTTGTGAAAGAATCAATTATGCCCGCCTATCCCTGGCTGTTCTCCACTAAAAAGAATCCTTCGAAAACAGATGTTGTGGTGAATGTGCCGGCTGCTTACGCCGACACCAGCAAAGGAAAAGTAATAGCAAGTGCCGACGCACTGCACCTGGTAGCTTACCTGCAATCGCTGAAGCAAACAAAGTTGCCGGACGGCTCGCCCGCACCGGACTTCTTATACCCTCAAGAAGAAAAGAAAGCCGCAGAGGGCGATGCTCCTGCAGTAGATGGCAAAGCGATCTTCACCGCAAGCTGTCAAAGCTGCCACCAGGCGACTGGTGAGGGATTGCCCGGCGCCTTCCCGCCGTTGAAGGGAAGTTCGGTTGTTGAGTCGGATAACCTCGAATTATATGTGGACATTATCATGAACGGATATGACGCCCGCGCAGAGTATGGCGTTATGCCTGCCGTGGGCACCAACATGAATTTCACGGAAAATGAAGTGGCGGCACTAATCAATTATGAACGGACAAGTTGGGGCAACAAAGGAAAAACGGTTACGCCGGAACAAGTAAAACCCATACTCGACCTGATAAAACTCAAGCAGGAAAGCAAATAATATTCGGATGAAGAAAGCAGCACTCACTATAGCTTGTATGGCAGCCGCGCTCTGGAGCATCGCGTGCGATGTATGCGAACGGCAGCAGCCCAAATTATTAAAGGGCATCACGCATGGCGCCGGTCCCGAAAGCCAATGGGACTATTTTATTGTTGCCGGGATGGCCGCAGTTGTTGTGGTCACCCTTTTCTTTTCGGTGAAATGGCTGGTGCGCCCCGGCGAACAATCGGCACAGCATATTAAAAGAAGCATTTTAAATAACCGGCAAGATGAGCGATAAAAGCGTCATATTCATTTTTGTTGACGAAGACACGAAACCCATCGCGAAGGTTTTGTCGCCGGTAAGCTTTGAGCTGGATACGCGCAAACTCGTGGATGGGCGTCACACGCTGAAGATCGTCAGTAAGGACCCTACCGGCAAAGAAGGCGTAAGGATCATCCCCTTTGAAGTTCGCAATGGCCCGGCCATTGCCATCGAGGGACTGAAAGAGAATGCAGTGGTGGACGGGGTTCTTCCCATTATGATCAATGCTTACGGCAAAGGCGACCAGAAATCTTTTTTGATAGAAGGAAGTGAAACGCCGCAGAGCATCCCTGCATGGGTGTGGGTACTCATCATCAGCTTTGGCGGCTGGGCGCTTTTTTATCTCATGCGATATTTTTCGATGTCGTAAATGCTGTTGTTATGAGTGCCTGCCATTTTAATCCGGTAACTTTGAGTGATTAAATTCATTTGTATGAGCAGCAACCCATCCAGAAGATACAATTATGACACGTTGAGCCAGGCCGTAGATGATCTTATCAGGCGTGGTTATACAACGGATTTTTTGTTGGAGGAAGGAAAAGAATGCCTCATCTGCAACAGTCAGTCACTCGAATTGTCGCCGGATGATTTTCAGATCGATGAAGTACACCGCTTTGAAGGAATGACCGATCCGGCAGATGAAAGTATTGTGTTTGCGGTTTCATCGCCGAAACACGATGTAAAGGGCCTTGTGATCAACAGTTTTGGAGCAGACTTTGGATACCGTTCGTCCAAATTGGTTGAGCATTTAACAAAGCATCTATAGACCCCTATTTTTGTTCGATAGACCTGGTAGGAATAATAAATACAGGTATTGTCGTGTTATGCAAAACTTTTTCTGCAACGCTTCCTATTAATATCTTTTCCAGGCCGCGCCTGCTGTGGGTACCCATAACGATAATGTCGGCCTTTAATTCGGCTGCAGTGTCAATGATCGTTTGACCATAATCGCCGTTTCGCGTTACTGTTTGAATGTTATCGCCCCCCAGGTGTTGCTTTGATTTTTCCAGGTAAGCTTCTGCCACGTTTTTTAGTTCGGAGGTTGCGTTGGTTTGCAGCATATCGAGGCTGGTAAAGCCACCAAATCCCATTATGGGTGAGTAATCGATGGAGGAGTAGTAAGAAATGTCGGATATCACGTGCAGCAGCACTGCCTGTGCGTTCATTGCATTGGCGAGCGCATAGCCTTCTTCTGCCACTTTTTTTGCGCTGGGATTGTAATCGAGTGCGATTAATACTTTTTTCATGACGTATGATTTTCGGTTGTTTCAGGCTTGTTCCCCCGGTTAATTCCCCTTCACAATAGTAAAGGTCGTGGATATCTTTGAGACCAAACCTGACGCCGGTCAGTTTTCAGCGGGCTGCGCATTGGATTCCTCCATTTTCCGCTGTTTTTTCTCGAGGGCCTTCACCTGCCTTTCCTTTTTCCTTCGTTGCCTTTCGGCTTTCTTTTCGGCCCTGCGTAACTGCTTCTCATTCTTTTTTATTTTACGCTCGGCGCGCTCGAGTTTCTTATCTCTCCTGTCGATGTTCTTTTGAATCGCGTTGATCGCTTTTTGGTCCTTGCCGGATACGGATGCTGCATTCTGCGCATCAAGGGTGTCCGTTTGAGCGTATCCGGTAGCTGCAGCCAGCAGGAAAAATGTCGCAACTGCTATAAAGATGATTGGTTTTTTCATAGGGTACAATCACTAAAAATTCGTGCCACGGCTTTTCATTCACTCTTTTCTTCGGTAATTGTGCGTTCGATGCGCTTGTCGGGTACGAGCCACAACAGGGCAACGGCTACGTAGATGCCTTCCGACACCCATTCGTTAAAAAACGCCGCTGCCATGGCAGCTATATAAAACAGCGGAGATAACTTACCTTTCAAATCCCTGCCAACCGCTTTGGCAAGCTGTGAATTTCTCCCGTGCTTGTGAACTATCTGCTGCTGCAAAAGAAAATACGCAATCGCCGCCATCAGCAAAACAAATCCATAAAGCACGAGCGGTAGAGTTGTAAAATGATTTTCTCCCATCCAGGCCGTCGTAAAAGGAATCAGCGAAAGCCAGAATAGCAGGTGCAGGTTCGCCCACAAAATTCTCCCGTTCACCTGTTTAACGGTGGAGAGCATGTGGTGATGGTTATTCCAGTATATGCCAACGTAAATAAAGCTTACCACATAACTGATGAATGCGGGCAGAAGCGGCAGGAGCGCAGAGAAATCGGTTCCATGCGGCGCTTTAAGCTCCAGCACCATAATTGTGATGATAATGGCAATAACGCCATCGCTGAAAGCTTCCAACCTTGCCTTATTCATA
>CBIGXK010000313.1:0-4774 GCA_966193805.1 uncultured bacterium
ATCATGCATCCCTTAATATCATCGCCGATGAACTCGAGAATCAAGCTGACGTAAAATTCTATTTTGAGCCGCGCCAGTTCGATTCCGTATCATTTACCATTTCTGCAGATCAGGTAACGATTGCACAACTGCTCGACAGAACCTTTTCAAACACGGACATAAAGTATTCTCTCTACAATGCCAGGTACATCATTATCACAAGAGGAAAGCAGATTGTCACCGATTTCAGACAGCTCACAAAAACTGACGACCTGGTTTCCAAAGTACAGGAAAAAGATAGTGTTCAGTTGGCGTCCAATGTCAGCAAACTTTATGTGATCGGTATCCCCGGCAATGTTACCGCAGGCAAATCGTTTACTGTGGCCGGTTATGTGCGGGACGAAAAGACAGGGGAGCCGATTGCGGGTGCTTCCGTGCAAATCGGCAAGCCGGTTCGAAGGGCTGTCTCCGATGATTTTGGGTACTTCACTATCGAGGTTCCCGGCGGAAAGCACATATTCAAAATTGAAAGCCTGGGAATGACCGACCGGCAAATTAATGTGGCTGTGTACGACAATGGAAGGTTGGACTTCGAATTAATTGGCAGGATAACAACTTTAAAAAATGTAGTGATTTCCCGTGAAAAGCTGAACAATTTAAAGAGCGCACAAATGGGCGCGCAGCGCATTGACTTCAAAACGATCAGGCAGGTACCTGTGGTGCTTGGTGAGGCAGATGTACTGAAAGTGATCACCACACTGCCCGGCGTTAAAACAGTGGGAGAAGCAAGCACCGGCCTCAATGTTCGCGGAGGGTCTTCCGACCAGAACCTTATGCTGTTCAACGATGCGACCATCTACAATCCCGCCCACTTCTTCGGCATGTTCTCCGCTTTTAACCCCGACGTTGTCAAAGACGTTGTGTTGTACAAAAGCAGCATGCCTGCGCGTTTCGGCGGCCGGTTGTCGTCGGTGGTGGACATAAGCGGCAGGGAAGGCAACAAAAAAGAACTTTCCGGCAGCGCGGGGATAGGATTGCTGACCGGAAGGGCGATGCTGGAAGGACCGATTGTGAAAGATAAAACTTCGTTTATTGCAGCGGCACGAACTACCTACGCCGGATGGCTGATCAACCGGCTCCCCGAAGAGTACCGGAAAAGCAAGGCATCATTCTACGACCTGAACCTTCTGCTGTCGCACAAAATCAACAACAACAATAATCTCTATTTTACGGGCTACGTAAGCTCCGACAAGTTCAGGCTCAACAGTGACACAACATATGGCTATCGCAATACAAACTTTTCATTGAAGTGGAAACACGTATTTAACAACAAGCTGAATGCTGTTGTTACCGGTGGATCGGATAATTATCAATATGCCGTAACAAGCACACGAAATGCAATAGCCGCATACCGGCTTAAATTTGATATTCAGCAGTTATATTTCAAGGCCCATTTTACCCATTACATCAATTCGGGTAACACACTTGATTTCGGCGTAAACAGTATCGCTTACAAACTTAACCCGGGAACATATGAACCTACCACGCCGGAGTCGCTTGTAATATATGACAAACTGGAGGACGAGCGGGCAGTTGAATCTGCTGCATACCTCAATGACAGTTGGAACATCACCGATCATACATCAGTGGAAGCAGGCGTACGCGTGTCTATGTTTAACGTCATGGGACCACGCGCAATCAATACCTACGCCAAAGGTCTACCGCGGAGCGACGATAACATAACGGGAACCGTAGCTTACAACAAAGGGAAAGTGATACAATCGTACGGCGGCCCGGAATACCGGCTGTCCATCAGGCAGTCCCTTACGCCAAATTCGTCGCTGAAGCTTAGCTTTAATACACAACGGCAATATATCCACATGATTTCCAACACCGCTGCAATGGCGCCAACAGACACGTGGAAGCTAAGCGATCCCAACATCAAACCCCAGGAAGGAACACAATATTCATTAGGATACTATACCAATGTGAAATCCAACACAATCGAAATTTCGCTGGAAGGATATTACAAAGAAATCACCAACTTTCTCGACTACAAAAGCGGGGCAACGCTGACAATGAATCACACCATCGAAACAGATGTGATCAATACAAAAGGAAGAGCCTACGGTGCGGAACTGCTGGTGAAAAAATCAACAGGAAAGCTGAATGGCTGGTTCAGTTATACATGGTCGCGAATTTTGCTTCGCCAGGACGATCCGGTTGCAGGCGAGCTCATCAACGATGGAAAAGAATATCCCGCAAACTACGACAAGCCGCACGACTTTACCTTCATCGGAAACTACCGTGTTAATCATCGGTTCAGTGTATCGCTGAACGCCACCTACAGTACGGGAAGGCCCATCACCCTGCCGGTGGCGAGATTCTCTTATTCCGGTTCGTATAGAACCCTGTACGGACCACGGAATGGCCACCGCATACCCGATTACTTCAGAACCGATCTATCAATGAACATCGAAGGCAATCATAAAGTGAACCAGAAAACACACAACTCGTGGACGATCGGCGTCTATAACGTCACCGCCAGGAAAAATCCTTTTTCGGTTTATTATGTGTCGGAAGACGGCGCCATCAATGGATACAAGCTTTCGATCTTTGGGACCGCTATTCCTTTTATTTCATTCAATATCCGTTTCTGATGCGTATAAAAATAATCTTTTTCACCAGTTTGTTCATGATGCGGATTGCAGCCGCAGACGCGCAGCATGCTGAAAAGATTGTTTTGGGAACAGATAAACAATGGTATTACCCCGGCGAGCCGCTTTGGTTCACGCTGAATGTTTTTGATGCGTGTTCCGATACATTATCGAGTCTGAGCAAGATCGCTTATGTGGAGTTGATTGGAGCAGACAACAAGCCTGTGCACCAAATGAAAGTAGCCATTACGGACGCGCATGGCGATGGATCGTTTACCATTGCCGAAAATATTACCACCGGGATCTACAGCGTCGTTGCTTACACCAACTGGATGAAAAATTTCGGTGCAGGCAGTTTTGCGCGTCAAAGTGTTCAGGTGGTTAACCCGTTGAAAATAGCGCCGCTCAATGTTGTTCACAAGGAGGTTATAAACCCTCCGGCGAATGTGGCCGGGATACAGGTTGTGCCCTCCAAAAATGAATATGCTAAACGGGAACGCGTTTCAGTGCGCATTGCCGGCGCCGCGTCTTCGCGGGTTTCGGTGTCGGTCTTCAGAACAGATGCCCTGCAAAGAGGCACGGCTGAAATTGTTGATGAACAACCCGAAAATCCGTGCAACATTGGCCGGCAGGAGGTGTATTCATTCATTCCTGAGGCCCGGGGACATATCATTACGGGAAGAGTAATTGATAAGCGAACACAACAACCGAAAGCTGGCATCCGGGGATATTTGTCGGTTATTCACGCTCCGAACCACCTGTTTGTGGCGACGAGCGATTCCGGCGGAATAATAAGATTCGAAGTGGGCGACCTTGCGGGAGAGAAGGAGTTGGTGCTGCAAACGAACCCCGGCATCGACAGCAGTTATGCCATCGAGCTCGTCACGCCGTACGCTGGTGAGGGCGCCCATTTGAGTGGTTCACCAGAACAGAACGTGTTTGAAGCGGCGCCGGCGGTTGTCAACGCAGGTATCGTGTCGGCGCAGGTGCAGCGGTATTTTAATCCTGGTGCTAAACTTATCGACGATAGCATCAGCGGATCGGAGATACCCTTTTATGGGAAACCGGATGCCGTTTACCTGATGAGCGATTATGTTCACTTTTCTACCGTAGAGGAAATTTTGAGAGAATATGTTACCACGGTGGGCGTGCAGCGGCGCAACGGCCGCCTGTTTCCGGTTGTCTATAATTTCCTGGCGAACCGTGTGCCTTTTTCGGGCGCCCCGCTTATCCTGGTTAACGGCGTGCCGATGTTTGATCATAGTCGTTTTATGGAATTGAATACCGACGAATTTTATAGCATAGCAGTGGTGGCCAGGAAATATTTCATGGGCCATCAAACATTTTACGGCATTGTAGACGTTCGGCTGAATACGGACCTCAAGAACTTCGGAAGGTACGCAACCGTGGTAGATTACGATGGTGCGAGTGTTGCGGATCAATTTTATTCACCGAAGTATGAAGATGAACCGAAACGTAACAACCGGATACCGGATTTCAGGAATGTTCTTTACTGGAATCCCAGGTTGGATAAAGACAAGAATGGAAATTATGCATTTGATTTTTATTCTTCCGACCTCGAAGGCGAATATGCAATCGTTGTTCGGGCTGTTGCTGACAATGGAAAGGTAGAAACGTCTCAGACTTCTATACAGGTTAAATAGTATGGTGAGATTGCTGGTCACAGGGATATTGTTAGTCTATTCACTGGCCGCCTGCCGTGAACGGTACGGGCTTCCGCTGGAAGCGTCGAGGGAGGGACTTCTTGTAGTGGAGGGAAATATCCTGAATGGCGACACCACAAAGATCAGGCTTAGCCGCACGTCGCCAATCAGTGAGCGGACCCTCATTCCCGAAACCGGCGCCAATGTGCAGATTGAAGGCGACGACAACAGCGTGTACCACCTTGCTGAAGCGGAGCCGGGTCTTTACAAAAGCGATTTCCTGACACTCAACAACGCCAACAGGTACCGGTTGAAGATTCAGGCCAAATCGAATGAATATGAGTCGGAATGGCTCGATGTGATCAATACCGCGGAAATAGACAGTGTGATATGGGAAAGAAACAACGGCGTGAAGATATCTGTTTCAAGTCATGGTACACCCGACGACTCCCGTTATTACAAATGGGACTACGA
>CBIGXK010000314.1:0-4767 GCA_966193805.1 uncultured bacterium
TCCAAAGGGGTAACAGTCAGCCGTTTCCCCCGCGGGCAGATGTCCTCCCCCGGTCCCTCCTTCGTCGGGACCGCCCCCCTCCAGAGGGGGAAAGTCAGCCGTTTCCCCCGCTGGCGGGGGTGGCGCGAAGCGCCGGGGGTGGACCACGACCCCCAAACTATAAATTCTTTTCCTCCCACTCCTCAATCCATACCTCAATAGCATTCGTCACAGACCTAATCTCATTCAAAACATCGGTAGCACTAAACCGCATCACACTGTATCCAGCCTTTTCTAAAGCCATATCCCTTATTTTATCATACCGCGCCCGACCATCATCATGATGCGTTATCCCATCCACTTCAATCACTAATTTTAATCGCAGACAAACAAAATCAACAATATACCCCAGAACAGGACGCTGCCTCCTAAAACCATATCCTCTCATCCTTCTTTTATTAAGAACATATTTCCATAAACACGCCTCACTTTTCACGGCATTTTTACGGAGATCATTTGCATTTTTTTGCAAGCTTTTATTGTAATCGCTATTTGAATAGTTCATACGAACGCTATTGCTTTTCTGCATTTTGTTTTTACAGCGAAACTGAAACATCCTACAGAGCATAAAAACGTATTTCACACAACTTTCAATAAGAAAATAACCATCATTTTTAGTAGTTCTTATCTTCGCACACTGTATGTACCAAACTATAAGAAAGATTCTGTTCTGGTTTCCTCCCGAAAATGTTCATCACTTCTCCATGGATGCACTATCGGTGGTAAGAAAAATCCCCGGCATAAATTCTCTTTTTAAGTCGAAATACACGAACAACACCGCCTTAAAAAAAGAATTATTCGGCCTGTCATTCATCAACCCTGTGGGGTTGGCCGCCGGCTTCGATAAAAATGCTCTTTATCTCGACGAACTCGAAATGCTGGGATTCGGCTCCGTTGAAATTGGCACGGTAACCCCGCTGCCGCAGGCGGGAAATGACAAGCCCCGGCTGTTTCGCGTGCCTGAGCAGTGCGCCATCATCAACAGAATGGGATTTAATAACGATGGTGTGGATGCTGTTGCCAAACGATTACAGTTGTGGAGAGCCGGCAAAAATGAAAAGACTAAACTGATCATTGGTGGCAATATTGGCAAGAACAAACAAACACCTAATGAAGAGGCATGGAAAGATTATGAAATATGTTTCCGGAAGCTGTTCGACTGTGTTGATTATTTTGTGGTGAACGTGAGCTCGCCGAACACACCGGGGTTGCGTGCTTTGCAGGATAAAGATTCATTGAGCAAGATATTATCGCATCTTCAAACATTCAATAAACTGCAGCCGTCGCCGAAGCCGATACTGCTTAAAATTGCGCCGGATCTGAATACGGAGCAAATCGATGACGTGCTTGAACTTTCTCTGGATATAAAGCTCGACGGATTGGTGGTGGCGAATACAACCATCAGCAGAGATGAACTGACGAACGTTTCGCGGGAAGTGATTGATAATATCGGCGCCGGTGGGTTGAGCGGCGCTCCGCTGAGAGAAAGATCAACGGCAATTGTGAAATATATTCATGAGCGAACTGATGGTCGGATCCCGATCATCGCGAGCGGGGGAATATTTACTGCCGATGACGCTATTGAAAAATTTAATGCCGGCGCTTCACTGGTGCAGGTATGGACGGGTTTTATTTACAAGGGACCCGGAATTGTGAACGATATATGCAGTGGGTTGGTAAAAGTTAAAAGTTAAAAGTTAAAACCCTATACCGTCTCCCGTCTCCTAATTCACCACCTTATTCGCGCAACTGCTGCTGGCGAAGGCTTCGGGCTTGGCCTTGAACGCAAAGCCCATCCCCAAAATATATCCCATCGCTTCCTTCAAAGCATCATTGCTCTTGAAGTGCGGGTTGGTATTGATGTCTGCATGCACCTCCATGTCTACATCATACAACGTAAACAGGTTGCACAGTTCATAAGCGATCTCGATGCTCTTCGCCACCTCCACCAACATCCGCTCCTTAATACTATACACCTGGCGAGTCTTCTCATTATGTATGAACATAAATCCCCCGTGCCCCTCGCGTAAAAAAACAATTACGGTGGCAAATTCGGTTTCGGCACCCTTTACCTGCGAGTCGGTGCCAATGCAAACTTTTAAATGGTAGCCGTTAGCAGTCTCTCTTTTTATCGCAGTTTCAACAGCCTCTTTGATCGGTAATTCAATAGGGTCACCATTAAATTTTCTCCATTTCATATGAGTGTATGTTTTCCGAATTTACCGAAAAACACACGCATTGCAAAAAGTGAGGGAATTATTGCCTTATTAGCCTGAACACAAACTGCTGCTGCGCACTGAATACCTTCAGCATCAACAACCCCCTCGTGGTGTGCGTTACCGGCACGGTGTTAAGTCCGCGCGTCAGCTTTCCCTGCTGGATCAACCGGCCCGCGGCATCCACTAACTGGTACTGATAATCGCCGGCCAGGTTAAGGCGGATCTCGTTCCTGATAACATTGCCGCCCACCAAAATGCCGGTATTTTGGCCGAGTATAATGGTGTTGGAGTAATAATAAGAATCATCCGGGAGCTTCAACCGTACGCGATAGTATATGTTGCGGCGGGTAGATGGCTCGTACGAATAGGTTGACGTATGCTCAGGCAATGGCGTCATTTCAACAAAATGAATACCGTCGAAAGAGGCTTCAAGATAACCCCTGGCCACCGTTTGCGAGCTGGTGCTTTCCCAATTGAGCAGGTGCAAATTCTGTTTCACGTTGCCGTTTATTTGTATGGGCTTCGCAACGGTCGTTGTTGTGGCAGTGATGGTTCCCGATAGTGAATACGTGCCCACGCTACCATAGTCGGAAACGTTTTGATTGCTGATGCCGTCAATGCCGATGTAGTAGGTGCCGGCCGACAACAACGTGTCGAACGCAGCACTTAACAACGTTTTTGGATTCGCTTTGATGAGGGTGTCGCCTGTGCTTTTGATGAGCGTCATGAGCACGTCAACATTCGCGCCCGATGCACCCGCGGCCACACTGTAAGGAGAGGCGGTAACCTTCAATCGAGACTTCCTGCTGAGGGTTATCTTGAAAAAATCTTTGTCGGTGGCGCTGTTGATGATTCCCGAAGCGGCAAATTTGCTGCTGCTGACGGTGAGTACAGTTGACGACGTGCGAACGTTGGCATGATCATCTGTGCGCATGCCGATATTACTTACGCCTTTGCTGATGATGTAAATATCATTTTGCATGTGCTTGCAGCCTTCTATGCTGCTGCCGTACGTCCACGTGGTGAAATTTTTATAATAGCCCACACCCATGATCGGCGCCCAGCCTATTTCGCCGGTGCCCCTGCCTTCGGCATACTCCGTGGTGAGGCCGCATGTTTTTGTGTAGGTGCTCTGGTGATTGAGGCCGAGTGTGTGACCGATTTCATGAGAAGCTGCTTCTCCAATATATTTCGGATCGTTGTTGAGCAGTGAGGTGAACACCCATGCAGGTGTTTCGTCGCCCCACACAAATGAATTGATGAAGGCCACGCCGCCCGCCGGACCGTACCATTCGTATGTTGGCGTTAAAATGATGCGCACTCTTTTATCGAGCGGCGCTTTGGCATAAACGTTAGGATCGGTGGTGATGTTGATGTTGAAGATGCGGTAATCTTCGGAAACGCGGTTGAATATTTCGGTGACCTTTGCAGATGAGAGACCTGAGGATGCCGCACGAATGGTGCTGTCCCAGTTCCATCCTGTGCCTCTTACTACGTGTCCGTCGAAGTCGAGGAACACGGTGGCCCTGGCGGTGGTATAGCTGCTGAGTTTGGGTACATCGGCTTGTGCTTCGGGAAGTGTAAAGGCAAACAGCGCGGCAACCATTGCTGATTTTAGGGGAAAGTTAGAGGTCCACCCCCGTCGCCTCCGGCGACACCCCCGCCAGCGGGGGATAGCGCAAGCAGTTTCCTTTGCTGGTTGAAGGGTTGCACGCAAAGACGCAAAGAAGTTCGCAAAGAGTGTTTCCCCCGCTGATAGAAAGGCACGCAAAGACGCAAAGAGTGTGTCCCCCGCTGGCGGGGGTGGCGCGAAGCGCCGGGGGTGGACAAAGTTTCCAGTTCGTTTTGGTTTCAGCATAACTATTCCGGCATGTATAGCTCTTGTGAACCTTTTTTAATAAAATAACGGTCCTTCACTTTATAGAGGATAAGCAGGTCGCGGTAGCGCGGATGCAAAATCCTTCCGCGCATGCTCGTCGAATTATCTGCCATTAATCTTAAGCTGATATTGAACAATGCGTTTTTGTAATTCGATACACGCATGTTCGTTGAAATAGAGCCCGCATTATTTTGAACCTTATCAACAATCGTTCCCTCGATCAGGAGCGCATCGGCGAGTTTAATTTTTACTGTCGAGTTTACATCGGCTGTAAACAACTGTTGCAACTGACTTCTGTCAACTTCAAAAGAGTCGGGCAATGACGCAAACAGAGTGGGTTTCCTCTCTTTATGCTGGCCGATGTGAGGTGGTTCCTGGGCATAACTATAGCCATGCAGCAGGAGCGCCACAGCAATAAGCAAACTGTGTAAACGCTTCATCAGTAAGTGTTAAACTAAAACGGTTTACTTCGAGGGGTATTAGATCAGCGTAGGGTGGGTTTACATACGAGTTGGGAATACATAGGTACAAATTATTTGTAACATTCCATAGCATTTCCGCGAAAAACCGCGCTGGTAGGGGTTTGTTTGGGTTTTTGTAACTGGGAGCACTTAGTGGGCAATGGGCAAT
>CBIGXK010000315.1:0-4757 GCA_966193805.1 uncultured bacterium
CCCTTTGGAGGGGGTGGTCCCGACGAAGGCGGGACCGGGGGAGGACCAGCGGTGGAAACTTAATATCCTCCGCTGGCGGGGGTGGCGCGAAGCGCCGGGGGTGGACCTCAAAACTTAAAACTGAAAGCAGAAAACGCTCACTTCCTCCTCTTCGCAATCTCTGCCTTCGAAAAATCGGACATTGCAAGGCGCCCGCTAATTTCTGCGCGCTCCTGCAGCAACCCGTCCCAGTCTTCCGTGCCCTTCCATAAAACCTCCTTCAGCTCCGCCATCGCATCGGTACTCGAACGAGCCAGGGTAAACGCCAGCCTCGACACGGCTTCATTCACCTCCGCAATCGAATGATGCAATTCAGAAAATAATCCCTTTCGCAACGCCCATTCGGCCTTCCGCCACATGGTGGCATCAATGCTCAAAGCACTGAAGGCACCCATGCCTATCTTTCGTTGCACCGCAGGGGCAATCACAAACGGACCAAATCCCAACGAGAGCTCGCTCAGCTTCACCTCGGCACCTTCAAGCGCAATCGCATAATCCGCAGCCGCAACAATGCCCACACCACCACCCACACATTTTCCCTGTACCCTGGCAATAATCATCCGGGGGCATTTTCGCATGGCATTAATGACCTGTCCAAAACCACTAAAAAATTTCGTTCCCTCTTCTTTCGACTTTATCGCCACCAGTTCATCAAACGAGGCGCCCCCGCAAAAAGCCTTTTCTCCTGCCGAGCGCAGTACGATAACCCTGGTATTGAAATCAATTCCTGCTTTGTGTATCTCATTCGCAAGCTCGCGCAGCAGTTTTGAAGGAAGCGAATTGCCCTGCGGATGATAAAATTCAATCGTCGTAATATGCTGATGGGTCTCGGATCTTACGTAAGGTTGGCCGTCCATATCGTTTATTTTAATTTTTAGATCTTACCATTGTCAAAATAGTTGCGATGGCCACATCTTCACCCAACTGATCGGTCACTTCCACCAGCCATTTCACGATCCCTTTACGGATGTCGTTTTCATCTTTTTTATCCTGGAGGGCCTTCTCTTTACAAGTTAATTTAACTACAATTGTTGTTCCCGCATACACCGGTTTCAGGAACCTGCATTCGTCGATACCATAATTCAATAAAACCGGTCCTTTTTTACCATCCACAAATAAACCTGCGGCGGCGCTCAGGATGAAATAACCATGCGCAACAGGTTTTTCGAACATCGTCCCTTCCAGCGAAGTGTGGTCGATATGCGCATAGAAATGGTCCCAACTGATGTTCGCAAAATTGACAATATCCGCCTCGGTAATGGTTCGATTGCCGGTTATAACACTGTCGCCTATGCGCAACTCTTCAAAATATTTCCTGAACGGGTGCTTCTCATCTTCGATCACTGCCGCGTGCCGGTGATAGCTGTTGGTAACCGCAGTGAGAAAAGTGGGCGAGCCCTGCACCGCCACGCGTTGCATGTAATGCTCAACGCCCCTTACGCCTCCCATCTCCTGGCCGCCGCCCGCGCGTCCCGGCCCGCCATGTATCAGGCCCGGCAGCGGTGAACCATGACCGGTACTTTCCTTTGCACATTCGCTGTTCAACACCAGGATTCTGCCATGGTATGTTCCCGCGCCATATACAAAGCGGGCAGCGATGCCGCGATTGGCAGTAACGATCGTTGAAACGAGCGATCCCTTACCTTTTTTGGCGAGCTCCACTGCCTCATCTTCATTTTTATACGGCATGATGGTGCTCACCGGTCCGAACGCCTCGATGCTGTGCGGCTCGTCGTTTTCGAACGGGGTGCTGTTCATGAGCAGCAACGGACTCATAAACGCTCCCTTGTTGCTATCGGCGTCAATCAATTCTACACTGTCGAGCGAGCCGTGCACCAGCTCACTCACGGCAAGCAGTTTTTTCACCTGCTCCTTCACTTCTTTGCGTTGCTCCATTCCTGCGAGCGATCCCATCCTTACTTTTTCGTTTTCGGGATTGCCGATGGGCGTTGCCGACAGCGATTTAGACAATGACCGCCACACATCTTCCATCTTATTTTCCGGAACAAATATTCTCCGGATGGCCGTGCACTTCTGGCCGGCCTTCACGGTCATCTCTTTTCGTATTTCTTTCAGGCAAATGTCCCATTCCGGCATTCCCGGTTCCACGTCGCTGCCCATCACGATGCAGTTCAGCGAATCGGCCTCGAGGTTAAAAGGAATATTTTTATGAAGAATGTTGGGATTATTTTTCAGCATGCTGCCGGTTGAGGCCGACCCCGTAAACGTTACAACGTCCTGCGATTGCACATGGTCGAGCATATCGCCGGCACTGCCGCAGATCAATTGCAGGGCACCGTCGGGTAGTATTCCGCTGGCGGCAATTTCCCTTACCACGACTTCGGCGAGGTAACACGTGATGGTGGCGGGTTTGACCACTGCAGGAACGCCCGCCAGCAGGTTTACCGCAATTTTCTCCAGCATCCCCCACACCGGGAAATTAAAAGCGTTGATGTGAATGGCCACCCCTTCTTTTGGAACGAGGATGTGATGGCCGATAAAATTGCCGTTTTTGCTCAGCGATATTTCATCACCGTCAATATAAAAGGGATCGTCATTGAACTTCCTGCGCAATGAAGCATAGGAAAACAGGTTGCCGATGCCGCCTTCAATATCTATCCAACTGTCTGTTTTGGTGGCGCCCGTTTTGTAACTGACCGGGTAGAATTTTTCGACTTTCGACTGCAGGTGAAGCGCGAGGGCCTTTAGCATCCTGCCGCGCTCGTGAAAGGTCATTTTTCGCAAAGCAGGATTGCCTTTTTTACGGGCGTAGTCGAGAATTTTGGCGAAGTCGAGGCCATCTGTTGAAGCAAGGCCTATTAAATCTCCATTAAATGCATTAAATAAAGGTTGGCCGTTGCCATCCCCTTCCATCCATTTTCCGTTAGTATAGTTGTGGATTTTGTTCATGGTAAGCAGAGTTAACGCGCGAAAATACTTTAATTGGCATTAATCACTTAATCTTGTGGCGTTAATAAAAACAACATAACGATGAATAAAGTTTTTATAATCGGCGTATGGGCATTTTTGCTTGCGGCATGCGGCGGCAGCGGCGATTCGGCGAGTGATGAAACTGTTGCTAAAAACCCTGAAGATTCGTTGTTTCAGCAGGTAATGGAAGGGCATGACGAGGCCATGGCGAAAATAGGCAAGCTGAGAAAATACCGCAAAACCTTCGACGAAAAGCTCGATTCATTGAAGAAGGTGAAGTCGTCTGCAAAGGCAGGGCTGACTGAAGCTTACAGCGACGTCAGCGAAAAATTAAAAACCGCTGAAGAAAAGATGAATACATGGATGGACGAGTTCAGCATCGACTCAGCACAGGATGACATGGAAAGAAGGTTAAAATATCTTACCGGTGAGAAGTTTAAAGTTGATGACGTTCGCGATGAGATCATGTCCGCGCTGTCGCGCGCGGATTCATTGTTGAAGAAGTGAAACGGGAGAATGCTCCCGTATCCTCACTTCGCCCCATAGCTCTTCGCAGCGGCCTGCGCTTTATCAAAATCCAGCACAACGCCGTTAATGCAATAGCGAAGTCCGGTGGGCGGCGGTCCATCTTCAAAAACATGCCCCAGGTGCGACTTGCAGCGGCCGCACATCACTTCTGTACGTTTCATGCCGTGAGTGTTGTCCGCCTCGTAGATGATGCTTCCTTTTGATATAGGTTGATAAAAACTCGGCCACCCGCAGCCGCTTTCAAATTTTGTATCGCTCTGAAAAAGCGCATTGCCGCAAACGGCGCAATAATAGGTGCCTATCTCATCAAACTTTTCATACTTGCTCGACCACGGGCGCTCGGTTCCCTTCATCCTCGCGATGTTGTACACATCGGAAGGCAGAAACTTGCGGTATTCTTCGTCTGTTAACTCAACCTTGCCGGTGTCCGTGTGGGAATACACCGGGTTCGACTTGCTGTTATCTTTATCCATAATCTCGTTTTCAGTTTTTGGATGTGGTGCCTGTGAATAGCTGCACTGCTGCAAAAAAGTGACCAGTACAACGATCAGCAGATTATATAAATGAATTTTCATGGCGATGGCTTCTTATCAAATTTACGAAAGGTATAACGGTATGGATTGCTGAATTCTTTGCAACACCTTTATTTATTTGTTAAAGGATTTTCAAGGAGGGTACTTTATATTTACGGCCCGCTAAAGGGGCCCCTGGCTTCAGGTTTTGTTCATTTTTTAAGGAATTCTCATGTTTAATATCATTTTATTTGGCCCGCCGGGCAGTGGCAAAGGTACTCAATCGGAAAAGCTGATCGACAAATACGGGCTCATTCACCTCTCCACAGGCAACCTCCTCCGCGAAGAAATTTCCAATAAAACGAAGCTGGGGCTGGAAGCTAAACAGTTCATGGACAACGGCCAACTGGTTCCCGACTCCGTAGTGATCGGCATGATCCGCTCCGCAATTGGCAGCAACCCCGATGCCAGGGGTTTCCTGTTCGACGGTTTCCCCAGAACAGTAGCCCAATCCGAGGCGCTCGACGAGCTGCTGGCCGAAAATCACGCTGAGATAAACCTGGTGCTTGCACTGCAAGTGGGTGAAGATGAATTGATTGGCAGGTTGCTGAACAGGGGTAAAACTTCCGGGCGCAGCGACGATGTCAACGAAGAAGTGATTCGTGCGCGCATCGTTGAATATGAAAACAAAACATCGCCCGTTGCGGGCTACTACGACCAGTTTGATAAAGTGGTTAGAATTAAGGG
>CBIGXK010000316.1:0-4709 GCA_966193805.1 uncultured bacterium
CCGGGCACTTAATTGGCCCGGCTTCTTTTATTTTTTATTTTTTCTTTCTATTTTAAACGCTATTGTATGATCACAAATGAAAATAAGGAAATGCCGGACCTGAAGAGCCTTCAGGCTTGCATGGCCAAATTGATCACTGACGGATATACAGAAGATTTCAAGGCGGAAGACGACGGGTTAAGAGCACTCAGGGCGGATAAATTGTACCAGCCCAATGAAGTGAACATTGTGAATTATTTCAGGTTCGAAGGTCCCTCGAGCGCCGGCGACATGTCCATCCTTTACGTTATCGAAACACACGACGACATTAAAGGAACGCTTGTAGATGCTTACGGAACATATGCTTCGCCTGAAGTGAACCAGTTCATCCTGGAAGTGGAACGCATCAATAAGAAAGTGACAAGCAGCGAGAAAAAGTAGTCGTGGGTAAAATATTCCCCAGATCAGCCTCGTTGGATGGCATAGAATTTCCTGCATTATCCTAAAGAGCCTTTTAGTATGAAGAACATAAGAAAACCCTCGATAATTTTAGGATTGATCATTATGGCGATATTCTTTATTGGTTTCTTTATGCTTGCATCGGAGAGCCGATACGGTGAATACTTTCTGTATGCGGGGTTGGTTTTGGGGGCTATTTACTGGGTATGGTCTGTCATTGCGGTGAGCGCCACCGACGATCTGAAAAAATATCAAAAAACATTCTGGCTGATAATTTTAGTAGCTGTTCCCTTCCTGGGAGCGTTGATCTATGGCATTCTTCACCAGAGCAGGAACAAGATGGTGGCGTAACGCCGGTTCCCTTAATCCCTTAGACATGGAAAATATCAACGACAAAGAAGAAGCTATAAAGAAATTTCGTGAGTTGGTACATGATGTAAACATCTGCATGTTTACCACCCTCGACGACCATGATAACCTGTTCAGCCGGCCGATGAGTACGGCGAAGATTGATGAAGAGGGAAATGCATGGTTCTTTACCAACGAATTTTCCGAAAAAATACAGGAAGTTTCGCGCGACAACCAGGTTTATCTCATTTATTCTCACCCCGGGAAGAATATTTACGTCAATGTAAAAGGAACATGCACCGTAGTGCTGGACAGGGAGAAAATAAATGAATTGTGGAATCCGTTATTAAAGGCGTGGTTCCCTGGTGGAAAGGAAGATCCGAAGCTTTGTCTTGTAAAAGTAACCACAGAAGAGGCAAGTTACTGGAACAGCAATTCCGGTAAGATGGGCGTATATTTTAAAATGCTCAGGGCAATCGCCAAACGCGAGAAATACGATGAGGGCGATGTGGGCACGTTGAAGTTAGGGGGCTAACTGGTAAATTTTAATTAAACATACGTTATGAAAACTGTCTCTTTTTTATCTGGCACCCTTATGGCCATTATTTTATTCACCTCGTGTAAAAAGGGAGATGATATTAGTTCTGAGAACAAGCAAAAGGCCGATGAATTCAAGGCATCCGTAGCTGCGAAGAAATACCAGGTGAAGGAATATTATGCCGACAAGCCGATCGACTATGATGAACAGGATGAAGAGGTTAAAGCTGAAACTGATCTTTTTAATTACGTGAGTCCCTGGATCAAGGATGACTGGAACGTGTTTGATGTTGCTTCCGGACAGGTGTCCATCACGCAAAATGAACACAAGTTCGCCGGGAACGATGATGAGGTGATTATGAAGAATTTTGCGATTGATGCGGATAAGGATGGGGTGTACTTTGATTTTCTGAATTACCAGTATCAGCCGTTGAAGTATCGCCTGGTGGAATTTACGAATGAATATTTTGTTGTTTATGCCGACTGGCATTCAGGGACGAAAGTGTTCACGAAATTTATAGTGATACCTTAGGAAAGCTTGCTGTGATTCTTCGGAAGACGTGGCAATTCTTTTGAAAAGGTAAATACTTAAAATTCAAATTTTTTAACCCACCCCGTACCCCTCCCTCAGGGAGGGGTATTTTTTATTTATTGTTTGCATGATAAACGAAGGTGATATCCCCCGCTGGCGGGGGTCGCGAAGCGCCGGGGGTGGACCTTAGCCTCACGACGCTTTCTTCCTCTTCGTTTCCAAACTCGCTTTCAATTGCTCCATAAGATCCTTTGAAGAAGAATGCACCACCTTCATCGCAGGAGCCTGCACCTTCTTTCCCTTCGCCTTCGCCTCGATCATCTTCATCAACTCCTCTGCATAAGTATCCTTGTATTTCGAAATATCAAACTTACCCGTAAGCTGGTCAATCAGCGTCATCGCCATTTTCAATTCCGCCGGCTTCGGCGTAGAATCAGGTATTTTGAGGTCATCGGTGGCCCTAATCTCCTGCTCATACCTGATCTTCTGAAGAATGAGCACATTGCCCGAGGGCTTCAACAATCCAAGCGTTTCCTTTGTTCGCAAAACAAAAGTGGCGAGGCCCGTCTTTCCGCTTTTCTTCAAAGCATCCCTCAATAATACATAAGCTTTCTCTCCTGATTTTTGCGGCTCGAGGTAATAGGGCGTCTCATAAAACATTGAATCCACTTCGGTTTCTTCCACAAATTCAGCTATCTCTATCATCTTGGTTTTTTCGGGGCTGGCTTTTTTGAAGTCTTCATCAGTAAGCACTACATAGCGGCCATCGTAATTATATCCTTTTACAATATCCCCCCAGGCCACTTCTTTGCCGGTCTTTTCGCTCACCCGCTTGAACTTGATGTTGGAGTGATCCTTTTTATCGAGCATATCGAGGTCGAGTTCGCTTTGCTGCGTGGCGCTGTACAACTTAACCGGTATGTTTACCAGTCCGAAGCCTATCGCGCCGGTCCATAGAGATCTCATGATAGTGACGTTTATGTCTTTATGCAGTGAAACTATTATGCCATATCCCGTACGGCCTCGTCAGGCGGCGGGGAAGGTGATACTGAATTCGGAGCCTTTGTTGAGTTCGGAGTTCACTTCAATGCGGCCCTTGTGCGACTGGAGGATGTTAAGGGTGGCGGCGAGCCCGAGCCCCAGACCGTTCCTTTTCGAGGTAAAATACGGCTCAAACAGTTTGGACAGGTTTTCCTCGGCAATGCCACTGCCATTATCCCGGATCCTGACAACATGGTTGCCCGACTCAGACAGGATGGAGATGGAAAGGACTCCCTTTTCTTCCTCCATGGCCTCAACGGCGTTGATAATGATGTTCAGAAAGGCAAGCTTCAGCTTTTCGGCGTCCGCCTTTACAAAGGCAGGTTTGGGCGTGTAATTGATGTCGAGCTTTACTTTTTGCAGTGTGATCCTGTCGAGCGACGCCGAGATGCTTTCATCCATGATCACCTGCAACGGTTTATTTTGCAGCGACATTTCTGCCGGCCGCGAAGAATTGAGTAATTCCGTGATGATGTCGCTGATGCGCTTGCTGTTGCGCTGGATGATCTCCATGTACACTTCCACGTCCCCCTCGCTGTGATCTACTTCGTGATGAAGTTGTTCGAGCGAAAGGTTGATGTTATTCAGAGGATTGCGCACCTCGTGAGCCAGCGTTTGCACCAGTCTGCCGGTTGCGGCCAGCTTTTCGGCCTGGAGTGTGGCCTTTTCAGCCTTCTTCAGCTCGGTGATGTCGTGCAGCAGCCCGTGAATGTATCGTTGGCCGTTGGTGTCCATTTCGGTGGAGAGAGAGAGGATGCAGTACTTTTTGTCGCCCTCGTTCGTAAGCAATTCTATCTCGCGGTCGTGAACGGCGCCTGTAGCGGCAAGCTTTTCGCGGATGAAGTCGTTCTCCTTTTCATCGAGCAGGTCATACAGGCTGATTTTCAGCAGTTGGTCCTTCGAGTAATTCAGCAGGTGCGAGGTGGCGTCGTTAATGTCTCTGAAATCGAGTTCCTCGCTGGCGAGGAAAACGGCATCTTTCGATCTTTCAAAAATACTCCTGTATTTTCTTTCATTCGCACGCAGTGCTTTCAGTGAGGCGGCACGTTCAAGCGAATAGCGGATGCACCGTTCAACCTTTTCTACATTCAGCTCCGACTTCACCAGGTAGTCCATTGCGCCGGCCTGCATCGCCTCGCGGTCGATGATCTGGTTGCCCTTGCCGGTGAGCAGTACAAGCGGCTCTTCACATCCTATCGCCGCTGCTTCCTTGATGAGGTCGAGGCCCGTGCGGGCGCCGAGATAATAATCTATGAAATAGAGATTATATTTCGTGCTGCCGATAAGATCGATGGCATCGGTATACTTATAGCACCAGTCGATGGCGAACTTCCTGTCGCTGATCTTTTTGATGTATTCGCTAGTGATGAAAAAATCATCTTCATCGTCGTCAATAATGAGGATGCGGGTCAGATTATTTGTATCCGGCATATATAGCTACGTTTGAGATTCGGGGAGGATGATGAAAAAAGCCGCGCCCATCCCCTGATCGCCTCTTGCGAATAACTGGCCCATGTGATTGTCGACGATTTTTTTGCAGATAGCCAACCCGATACCTGACCCGGGGTATTCTGCCTTCCCGTGAAGACGCTGGAATATCTGGAAAATTTTATGTTCAAACTCCTGGTTGAAGCCGATGCCGCTGTCCTTTACGATCAATTGGTAGTAGGTGGCGTTTTCGCGGAGATGATATTCTTCTTTTTCTTCGACGGTGAGTGCCTTGCAGGTGATGGATATAAACGGCGGTTCGTCCGCTTTTTTGAATTTAATGGCATTCGACAGCAGGTTGGTGAACAGTTGGCGCATCTGGAGG
>CBIGXK010000317.1:0-4700 GCA_966193805.1 uncultured bacterium
CGCCGGAAACGCCTTTCAGTCGTTAAATGAATTTCAACAAAAAAATAAAGACTGGCTCTTCGGCCATCTTGCATACGACTTAAAAAACGAAACGGAGGCGCTCACTTCCAACAACGCCGACAGGATCGGATTCCCGGATCTTTTTTTCTTTGTGCCGCAATTCATTATCGAATTAAAAGAAGACGCCGTGACGATAGGTTCGCTGAACGGTGACCATGAAGAAACATGGAGGCAGATCAGCAGCACAGCAATAACCGCAGGCAGGCCGCCCCAAAAAATAGCTGTCCATACCCGTTATACGAAAGAAGAGTATGAAGCAACGGTTGAAAAACTGCGGCGCCACATTCTGCGCGGCGATTGCTACGAGATAAACTTTTGCCAGGAATTTTTTGCGGAAGATGCGGAAATAGATCCGTTGTGGCTGCACCTGCGCCTCAGCGCTTCTTCGCCAAACCCGTTTTCGGCTTTTTATAAAGTGAACGACCGGTATCTTTCCTGCATGAGCCCGGAAAGATACCTGAGGAAAGAAGGCAACCGGCTGCTGTCGCAACCCATCAAGGGTACTGCAAAACGCTACCCGGACAATCCTGAACGCGACAATGAACAATTGCAGCAATTGCTACAGAGTAACAAGGAACGTGCGGAAAACATCATGATCGTGGACCTTGTAAGAAATGATCTGTCACGTGTATGCAGGGAGGGAACGGTAAAGGTAGATGAGTTGTGCGCGGTGTACAGTTTCCCGCAGGTGTTTCAAATGATCTCGAGTGTAACAGGCGTATTAAGGCCGGATGCGGAATGGACAGACGCTATCCGCTCCACCTTCCCCATGGGTTCGATGACCGGCGCGCCCAAGAAGAAGGTTATGGAGCTTATTGAAAAATATGAGGTCACCAAACGCGGGCTGTTCTCAGGTTCGATCGGTTATATTACGCCCGGTAATGATTTTGATTTCAATGTCGTCATCAGAAGCGCCCTTTACAATGCGCAGGATAAATATCTTTCTTTCCAGGCTGGTTCCGCCATCACTTTCAACAGCGATCCGTCGAAAGAATATGAAGAGTGTTTATTGAAGGGCGAAGCAATAAAAAAGGCATTGGCCGAAACCAATACCTTTCATTAGAGAACACAAACAGAGCAAAATTTACTTGATGGCTGTAGTTTGTTGTTTATTATTTAGTTCTGATCCTTCGATATCTTCTGTTGCTTCTGTGAGCAATAATTGAACCGATTCATTCAGAATCGGATATTTATTTGCAACAAATTTTTCCATGTTGTCCAAGGGCAATTTCATCTCGTAGGTATTTTCTTCCGCGTCCATCACTTCGTCGAACAAGGGGTTATACCGGTTGAACTCATCCGAGTCCATGTTCACATATTTTGCAATCACTTCCGCCCTGTATTTTCCTGAGATAGTGGTAGTGGGCGATTCGTTCAGCTCCTGAGCGGTAAGACTCCTCTTTTGCAGGTAACCGGCAAGCGCGCCGATCTGCTCGGTGGCCTCCGATTTCGTAAGCGTGCAAATACCTCCCTGTCCTTCAAATAAATAATGTGCGCTGATGAATTTTTTTACGTGGTTCCTCGATTCAGCGGGAAGGTAGTTTTGAAGTTTCCAGAAGTTGCGGCTGCCACTCTTTTTAATGGCACTGTACACATACCCGGGACCTCCATTGTAAGCGGCTATTGCCAACAGCCAGTCACCAAAAGTTTTGTGCAGGTATTTTAGATATTTGGCTGCGGCATGTGTGCTTTTTACATAGTCGCGGCGCTCATCTTTAGTGCTGGTAACCTTAAGTCCGTAAGCCCTTGCGGTGGCCGGCATAAATTGCCAGGGACCAACGGCGCCCACTCTTGAAATGGCTCCTGATTTTAATTTGGATTCGATAACGGCGAGATACTTAAGTTCTACCGGCAGATCGTACTGGCGGAGAATCCGATCCATAATATTGAAGTAGGGCAAACCCCAAACTTTCATGGCCATCATGCTTTTTCGGTGATCTTTCATGTAATCCTCAACAAAGCTTTTGGCGCGCGGATTCAGCCGAATCGCTTTTGAAGTGATAGCATCGTTTTCGAGTACGGCCACCAAATCCGCATCCGGGGTTACCGGTGCGGTAATTACTTCAGCAGGTGTCGGGGCGTTTGTGGTGTCGGAAGCGGCACTGGCCATTCCAAACAACATGAGCGACACAGAGGTAAAAAACAAAACAAGTTTCATCATCATTTGCTTTATTAAACAATGCCGACTTAGGTAAAGGATTAAAGAGATGATGATTCAGCACAGGATAGACTGGCTGCGTTTAGTGTGATACCGGGGTCGAAGGTTTAGGTTTTTCATTACCGGTGCCCTTAAACTGACGCATCCATTTTTCAGATTGGTCCAGCAAATTGAGGTCGCTGAACCTGTTGCTCATAATCTGGACGCCATACGGTAATCCATTATTGTGCCAGAAAAGCGGTAATGAAATCGAGGGCAGGCCTGTTAAATTCGAAAAAACTGTAAAAATGTCAGCCGCGTACATTTCCACCGGATCTGCGAGTTTTTCGCCCAGTGCAAAGGCGGTGGAGGGGGAGGTAGGAAAGAGAAGAAGATCAAATTGACTGAAGATCAGGTTGGTTTTTTCGGCAAGCAGTTGTCTTACCTGCTGTGCCTTCGTAAAGTACGCATCGTAATATCCCGCGCTGAGTACAAAGGTGCCGAGCATGATCCGGCGCTTCACTTCTTTGCCGAAGCCTTCTGAGCGGGTTTTATTGTAAACATCTGCCAATTCAGGGCTCTTTTCCCGGGTTCGGAAACCGTACCGGATGCCATCAAAACGTGACAGGTTGGAAGACGCCTCAGCAGTGGTGAGGATGTAATACGTAGGAACGATATAATCGAGGTACTCAAAATCCACCGGCTCAACGGAATGCCCGTCCAGCTTTAGTTTGGCCATGAGCTGCATCAAGGTCGCCCTGATCTCATCGTCCAGCGCAGGGCTTTCCAGCGCCTGTGGGAAATAGGCTATTTTGAGGCGCTTTCCGGCAAAATCTGCTGGCGGAAGCGAATGTGGATAAGCTGTCGAGTCGAAGTTGTCAGGCCCGCCAATAGCGTCCAAAACGGCTCCTACGTCGGGAATATTCGTCCCAAAAATGCCGATTTGATCAAATGATGAGGCATAGGCGATGAGGCCATAGCGGGAAATTGCCCCATACGACGGTTTAAATCCGACAATACCGCAAAAATCGGCCGGTTGCCTAACGGAACCGCCGGTGTCGCTGCCCAGGCTTACCATGCACATACCCGCCTGCACCGATACTGCTGACCCCCCTGATGACCCCCCCGAAACTTTGGTTTCATCCAGGGCATTCAGCGCGGGGCCATAGGCCGAATTCTCGTTCGTGGATCCCATGGCAAACTCATCGCAATTGGTGTGACCGATGATGATGGCCTCTTCGGCGAGCAGCCTTTCGACGGCAGTGGAATGATATATTGAAGTGAAACCTTCCAGGATCTTCGAGGCGGCGGTAACGGGATGGTCTTTGTAGCAGATCACGTCCTTGATGGAGATAACAACGCCATGCAGCTTGCCTGTTGGCTTGCCCCCGGCGCGTTCGGCATCGAGCCTTGCAGCCCGCTGTCGCGCTTCATCTTCGTACACGCGTACAAATGCATTAAGATGCCGCTCTTCGTTTATGCGCTGGAGATAATGATCTACCGCCTGGAGACAAGAAGTTGCTCCACTCAATAAATCCGAATGGTATTTTTCTATTGACTGATAACTGAACACAATAATAACCCGCCTGCATTAGGCACCGGAGCAGAGAAATTGATGATTACTGTTGAACTGTTGAGGAAGTTTTTTCTTTTTTCGGCGTTTCGTTATCCTTTTCCGTCATGCCTTCTTCGATTTCCTTCTTCACATTGGTTTTAGCATCATTAAACTCGCGGATACCTTTTCCCAATCCCCTCATGAACTCAGGGATCTTGCGGCCTCCAAACAGAATCAACACCGCCAGGATAATGAGCACCCATTCGGTACCTCCGGGCATCGAGATCATGAGCAGGTTATTGTAAACGGATAGTAACATAATGTACATTTTTATTAGTCTTACGAAATTAAGTGTTTTTTAGCTTGCGATATATCAAAGCGATGAAATAAAAAAAGCGGAAACAATCGTCCGCTTTTTTAACAATATTATTCGTGATCCGGGGATGTTTAACGGGCCGGAACGGTCGCCATTCTTTTTTCCTTGATCCTTGCGCTTTTACCGCTGCGGCTGCGCAGGAAATACAGTTTTGCCCTGCGTACGCGACCACTCTTGTTCAACTCGATGGAGTCGATGTTGGGGGAGAACAAGGGGAATGTTCTTTCAACACCTATACCATCTGATATCTTTCTCACGGTGAAGCTGGCTGTGGCGCCGGATCCCTGGCGCTTGATCACATCTCCTCGGAAACTCTGGATACGTTCCTTACCACCTTCAACTATCTTATAATTAACAGTTACATTGTCGCCTGCTTTGAATTTCGGAAACTCTTTCTGGCCTGTTAACTGGTCGTGGACGAACTGAACTGCTGGGTTCATGACTACTTATTTTTAAGGGAGGCAAAGGTAGGGAGAATAAGTTAAAAGTTAAAACTTAAAAGTTAAAAGATCGTGTTTCCCCGCTGGCGCAGGTCCTCCCCCGGTCCCTCCTTCGTCGGGACCACCCCCTCC
>CBIGXK010000318.1:0-4699 GCA_966193805.1 uncultured bacterium
TGACCACAAATGCCCTGGCGCGCCAATTGGAAACGAAGGCGGCGTCGGTTACCGACATGCTCAAGAAACTGAAGACGCAGAAATTATTGCTGTACGAAAAATACCAGGGGTTCAAACTGAGCCCGGACGGAAGAAAGATGGCGCTGCAGATCATTCGCAAACATAGATTGTGGGAACTGTTCCTGGTCGAGAAGCTGCATTTTGGATGGGAGGAGGTACATGAAATGGCCGAAGAGCTCGAACACATCAGCAGTAAAAAGCTGGTTGACCGCCTGGATGAATTTCTCGGTTTTCCCAAAGTTGATCCTCATGGTGATCCCATTCCCGATGCGAGCGGCAAAATATCACTGAAAAAACAGGTGAGCATTACAGAAATGAAGGTGAATATGCCGGGCGTGGTGAGCAACATCACCGACCAAACCACCGAAATGCTCGAATTGCTGAGCCATAAGGGGCTGGCGCTGGGAACAAAAGTGGAGGTAAAGAAGCGGTTTTCTTTTGACAACTCGATAGAACTGAAAGTAAAGAACCAGCCATCCATCACCGTTAGTGAAAATGTCGCCAAAAATGTGTTTGTAACCCATGAGGAATAATTTTTATACAGATACATCCCTAAGCGAAGTACATTCAACCGTTGAAGTGAATAACCGGAAGGGGCTGTGGAAAAAACTGCTTGCCTTTTTCGGTCCTGCTTACCTTGTCAGTGTCGGCTACATGGATCCCGGCAACTGGGCAACGGATCTTGCCGGCGGAAGCCAGTTTGGATATACCCTGCTTTGGGTACTGCTCATGAGCAACATCATGGCAATTGTTCTGCAAAGTCTTTCTGCCCGGCTCGGCATCGTTCGCCAGCGCGACCTTGCACAGGCCAACAGGGAAACATATCCCAGGTTCGTCAACTTCATCCTTTACCTGCTTGCCGAAATTGCCATCGCCGCAACCGATCTTGCGGAGGTGCTGGGTATGGCTATCGGCATTAACCTGTTAACCGGATTGCCGCTGATATGGGGCGTGAGCATTACCGTACTCGACACCATATTGCTGCTTTTCCTTCAAAGGCTGGGCATGCGCACGCTTGAAGTATTTATTATTTCTCTGGTAGCCATCGTTGCCTTTTCATTTCTCGCAGAGATAATATTCGCGGCACCGGATATTGTTGAAGTGGCAGGCGGCCTTATTCCTTCGCTTCCCAACGATGAGGCGCTGTACATCGCCATCGGCATCATCGGCGCAACGGTAATGCCGCATAACCTGTACCTGCATTCCGCACTGGTGCAAACGCGTAAGATCGGCAAGGAAACGCACCAGATCAAACAGGCGATTAAATGGAACTTCTTCGACTCGGCCATTGCGTTGAACATTGCGTTCCTCGTGAATGCCGCCATTTTGGTGCTGGCGGCGACAGTGTTCTTCAAAACAGGCAGAACAGACATAGCTGAAATTGAAGACGCGCACCAACTGCTCGAGCCCCTGCTGGGAACGAAGCTTGCACCCATACTTTTTGCCGTGGCGCTTATTGCGGCAGGACAAAGCTCAACGGTAACCGGCACGCTGGCGGGGCAAATTGTGATGGAGGGTTATTTGAAATTAAGGATCAACCCCATGCTGCGGCGGCTGATGACGCGGCTGCTCGCCATCATACCGGCGGTGATAGTGATTTCTGCCTTTGGCGAACAGGAAGTGGGCAAGCTGCTCATCTTTAGCCAGGTGGTGCTAAGCATGCAACTCGGCTTCGCCATCATCCCGCTTATTCATTTCTGCAGCGACAGGAAAAAGATGGGTGTTCATGCCATCAGTATCCCGGTCAGGATAATTTCGTGGATCATCGCTTCCATCCTTGTTTATCTCAACCTGAAATTAATCGTGGGCGAGGCCATAGATTATTTTGTTTCGTCCGATAATATGCTGTTGAAGGGATTGATTTTGACGGGCAGCGGACTGCTGATTCTTTTACTCGGTTACATTCTGGCGCACCCATTATTTGGAAAGAAAAGCAAACCTGCCGGCATAACCGAAAAGCAGGCGGTCAGGATTTAAGCAGATGCTTGAGGCGGCTGAACGTTTCGGGCTTTATTTCAAGATATGACGCCAGGATCTTTTGCGGCACGCGCTCCATCATCTGCGGATGATGCTTCAGGTAGTGTAAAAACCTTTGCCTGACGGTATTGTTGAGTTGTTGAAAATAGCGTGCATCTTTTTTGATGAACAGGAAGGTCATCATTTCGCGGCCCATCTTTTCTGCCGAAGGAACGTGTTCAAGAACAAGCTGCATGTTGTCGTAGCTGATGGCAACAACCACCGATGGCTCGAGCGCCTCGATGATCATTGTTGAGGGCGTGCGCGTATGAAACGAAATTTCGGATTGTATCACTTTCCCTTCTATCGCCAACTGCACCGTTTTTTCATTTTTTCCCGCCACCACATATTTGCGCAACAGGCCCTTCACCACGAGGTTAAGATAATGATCAACCTGCCCCTGTTCCAAAACTATCTGCCGCTTCGCAAAGGTGCGCACTTCAAAATACGGAAGGAAGAGGTTCAATTCCTGCTCGCTAATCTTTATATATCGCTGCATGAATTGATGCAGGTATACCGCATACTGACTAATATCCGGATTGTTTCGTGTCATTACGCACTAACTATAAAGAAATAACAGAGTTGCCGTTTCTGGTACGAAGCAGATGCTTAAGCCTGCTGAATGTTTCCGGTTGGATATTTAGATAAGATGCAAGATATTTCTGCGGTACCCGCTGAAATAAAGTGGAGTTATTACTCACAAACCTGATAAAACGTTCCTGTGTGCTGTAGAGGATGCGTTCGAGGTCCCAGTTTTCTTTCTGAAGGAAGAGGTCGGTGATCACCAGCCTGCCGAGGCGCTGCCATTTTCTGTCGCGCTCATACAGCATTTCAATATTCTCCCTGCTGAAAGAAAGAAAAGTAGTGGGTTCGATGGTTTCAACCACATAAAGGGATTTCTCTCCCGAAAGATAAGACACGGATGAACTGATCAGCTCGCCTTCTTTTGCCAATTGGGTGATGATCTCCTCATCGTTCTTATAAAAATATTTTCGTGCAAGACCTTTTACGATGAAGTTGAAGTAGCGTTCGTATTCGCCCTGGTCGATGAGCCTGACCTTTTTATCATAGGTGCGAACTTCTGCAATACTGGCAATGACCTCGAGATCTTCTTCAGTCAATTCGATAAACCTGGTAAGATAATCTTTCAGTGCCTTTACCATATCTGCAATATATTATATATTCCACGAAATCCGGTGTGGCTGCGGCTAAACCTTTTTCCGGTAAGTGTTTTTACCGTTCTCGCTACCTGATTTTTCTTACTTTTGCGGTCCGCCTGAACAAAAAAAACAAAAATCATACGGATGACACAAAAAATCAAAGTAAAAAATCCGGTTGCAGAACTGGATGGTGACGAGATGACGCGCATTATTTGGAAGTTCATTAAAGACAAGCTCATTCTACCTTACCTCGACCTGGAAATTCGGTATTTTGATTTAGGTATCGAACACCGCGACGCTACCAACGACCAGGTAACCATTGACGCGGCCAACGCCATTAAGGAACTGGGCGTGGGCATTAAATGCGCCACCATTACCCCCGATGAAGCGCGCGTTAAGGAATTTAACCTGAAGCAAATGTGGAAGAGCCCGAATGGCACCATCCGTAACATTCTCGACGGCACAGTGTTCAGGGAACCCATCGTTATTCAAAACGTGCCGAGGCTGGTGACCAACTGGACGGCTCCCATCATCGTGGGCAGGCACGCCTTTGGCGACCAATATCGTGCAACCGATACCGTGATCAAAGGAAAAGGCAAGCTCACCATGACCTTTACCCCCGAAGGCGGCGGCGAACCGCAAGTGTTTGAAGTATATAATTTCCAGGGCGACGGCGTTGCTCTTTCCATGTATAATACGGACGAAAGCGTAAAAGGATTCGCCCGGAGCTGCTTCAATATGGCGCTTACCAAGAAATGGCCGCTTTACCTTTCTACCAAAAACACCATCCTCAAAAAATACGATGGCCGCTTTAAAGACATCTTTGCTGAAATTTTTGAAGCCGAGTTCAAGCAGAAGTTTGCTGATGCAGGGATCGTTTATGAGCACCGGCTGATCGACGACATGGTGGCAAGCGCCCTCAAATGGAACGGAAACTTTGTATGGGCCTGCAAAAATTATGACGGCGACGTACAAAGCGATTCAGTGGCGCAGGGATTCGGGTCGCTCGGCCTGATGACCTCCGTGCTGGTAACGCCCGATGGTAAAACCATGGAAGCGGAAGCCGCACACGGCACCGTTACCCGCCACTTCCGGGATCACCAGGCAGGAAAGCCCACTTCCACCAACCCGATAGCGTCCATCTTTGCCTGGACCCGCGGCCTGGCCTTCAGGGGTAAGCTCGACGGCAACCAGGAACTGATTGATTTCTGCAATAATGTTGAAAAGGTTTGCATAGAAACCGTTGAAAGCGGAAAGATGACGAAGGACCTTGCGATCGCCGTTCACGGCAATAAGGTGAAGCATGGGGAGCATTTCCTTTATACTGAGGAGTTTCTTGATGCGATCGACAAGGGGCTGAAGGGGAAGTATGCGTGAGGGAAGGGCAATGGGCAATGGGCAATGATTTTTTAAAAGGATTTCTAAAAATGTTCTTTTTTAAAAGAAAGAATAATCTTTTTCAC
>CBIGXK010000319.1:0-4696 GCA_966193805.1 uncultured bacterium
GTATTATTTACTCGATGGCAAAAAAACAAGAATTAACCGGATTTACAACCGGCTCATTTTTGACGAGCTTCATGCGCGAAAGGACCTCACCGGCGCGATGGATATTACCCAGGAGCTCGATGTTGAATGGGTGCCGCATCCCGACTGGTTTTACCGTATCAGCAAATTCACGCTTCCATTCATCTCCCACCCCAATGTACCGGAAACTTTTTTTCTTGACGAAATAAAACAACTGCCCGCGCGACTTGAAGATTATGTACTGAAGCCGTTATTTTCATTTGCCGGACAAGGAGTGGTAATTGATGTGACAGTGGAAGATATCGAGGATATTGACGATGCACATCACTACATCCTGCAGCGCAAGGTGAATTATGCAAATATTATCGAAACGCCCATTGCACCGGCCAAAGCAGAGATCAGGCTGATGTATTTATGGGAAGAAGGGAAACCAAGACCCGTGCCCGCTATAAATCTGGCGAGGCTCAGCAGGGGAAAAATGATCGGTACCCGCTATAACAAGGATATGGAATGGGTAGGTGGCAGCATTGCTTTCTTTGAACACTAACCGACTTATTTTACGGTGTAGCGTACGCCCAAAAATCCTTTCATTCCCTGGTTAGGCGCATATACATAATTCGGATCGAACGTAAGATGATAGGGATTATCAACGTCGAGATGTTTGTCGAACGGATCGTTCGCCCGTGCAATGAGAAAAGGAACCTTTTTCGCCGGTGTCCAGTTCAGCAGATTTTTTATTCCCGCATACACTTCAAACCGGTTTCCGAATGCTCTCGACAACTGGATATTTTGAATGCTCCACACCGGCGACTTCGAGGGCCGTGGATCTTCTTTCGATAATAACGGCAGCAGCATCGGCCCATAAATGTTGCCGGTATAGTCAATCGTGATCGCTGTTGTGGGTTCTTTGTACGAGATCGTCCAGGTTCCCGACCAGTTTTCTGTGAGTAATTGCCTCGATTTCGTAGTCTTATTTTGATGTTTATCCGTAATCGAAACATCCATGATGGTGGCGCCAAGTGTAACCGCGAGCGAATTGGAATGTCCATACTCAGCATTCAATGTTATTCCTTTGGACACCGAATAACCGTTAAGATTGCCGTAAATGATCTGGTTCGAATTGGTAAGATAATCGGGAACGATGCGATTGGTAAAATACGTGCACCACGCAGATACGTCAAAGTTCATCCAATGCCCCGCTGCATATATTTTTTTGAGGTAGTTGATATTGACGTTGTAGCTTTTTTGGGGTTTCAACTGTTCGGTAATCACCACCGCACGTGCACCTGTGAGTGCGGCATGATCTTCCGTAAAAATATTCACCACCCTGAAACCCGTACCGGCATTGAACCGCAGGATATCTTTCGATGTGGGTGCATATTTGTAGGCGATACGCGGCGTGAAGATATGTCCGTGCCGGTGATCGTAGTCGTACCTTGCGCCCAGCAACAACTGGTGTTTCGGATGGAGCGTTATTTCATCCTGCACAAATATGCCGGGAAGCAGGATTTTGTCAGCTTTGTCGTGTTTGGCCAATGTATCCTGCGTTGCCGTTGTGTTGTCGTTGTACCAGGTGTACCGGCTAACGACGCCGGTCAACAATGCGTGCCTGGCGGAAATCATTTTTTCCCAGGTGAGCTGGCCGAAGGCCACTTGCTGTGTGGCGTTGAAAATGGTTTTGCCGTATGCCGAGCGTTGGTCGTGGCGGTTCAACGAATACGAAAACATTACCTTCTCACTCACGGGCAATTGGTAGTTACCAATGATTTCGGCGCGCGAGGTATAGATGCTTTCACCGTACACGCTGTCGCCGCCCCTGAATTGCTTGTTCCAGTTCATCTCTCCTCCCCACCGGTCTTCATATACATAACGGGCAGCAATATTCGCTGTTCGGTCGCTTTTGCGTTTGAACGAAATTTTGTTGAAAACCGAAAACCTGTTCTGCAGCGTCACATCAGTAAAGTGGTCATGGTTATGATCAGCGGGCCGGTTGTAGTTGAAATAATTGACTCCCAGCAATCCCGTTGCCGAAGCGCCTGCATTATACTTCAGCCCGATGTCGGCATTCATTTCCTGCCATGTGCTGCCGGAAACATCGAGCGCCAGCAGTGCCGCCTTTTCCGGCGCTTTGGTGATCACATTGATCAAACCGCCTATCGCCTCGGAGCCGTAGAGCGACGAAGCCGGTCCCTTTACCACTTCTATGCGCTCTACCAGTGACGTTGGTATGCCTGAAAGTCCGTACACCGATGCGAGGCTGCTTACGATGGGCATGCCATCGATGAGCACCATTGTGTAAGGGCCCTCCAGGCCGTTGATGTGTATGTCGCCCGTGTTGCAGATGTTGCAGTTCAACTGCGGGCGTACGCCGTTCACCATTTGCAGCGCGTCAAATATCGCCGGCGACGGGTTCTTGAAAAAAAATTTCGGGGTGTACACCTCAACAGGAACCGGGCTCTCCGACCGTTTCACTGCCCGCATGGTTCCTGTGATCACCACCTGGTCCATCGAGTCGATACCCAAAGGGTGTTCCTTTTCTTCTGCTGTTTGGCAGAATACAACGGATGGTAACAGCAGGATAAGCACCAGAAACAGCCGGTAAGCGCAGGCCATAAATTTAGACATGTCTAAATTATTCTTTAGACAAATATATGTTTTTATTTTAGCCTTACGAAATTTTTTGCCTACCTCAGGGCGCCCAGGAAGGTCCTCTCAAAGGCGATCATCCATCCCCTCTCGCCCATTCGGTGCATGTTGCCGCCGAGCTGGAAGCGGTACCCGATATTTACCTTTGCATTGGAGTTAAAGATGAACTGGATGGCGGGGGCCAGATCAACCATGTATTTACGCTCGCCGAGCGCGCGTTGGCCAAGAAGTTCGGTATAGACATTTACATTCAACTGCCTGAAGCTGGTGTAATTAACGGGCAGCACCAGGTATCCTGCCGAAACGGTATAGGCAAATGCCTCACCGGGTGTGCCTGAAGCATTTATCTTGCTTTTTTCCTGCAGTGACTTCAAAACACTGAGCGTTGATGACACGGCAAGTTTCCGGCTGAGCTGCGTCAGTATGATACCTCCCTGCACACCGCTCTGATCGCCGTCAAGGCTCAGCTCGTCGAACATCGGTTCGTTGCGGCTGTAGGACGCTTCGCCAAATGCTGCCATGCGGAAGTGCCGGTGTACTTCGTCGTTGGTAAAGAAACGGTACTTGGCATACACCTTCATGGATTCCCAACGCAGGTTCGAAGTGTACATGTTGGAGAACGATGGCGACAAATGGATCATCCAGTCACTGCTCACGCCAAACATCACTTCGGGTGCATACCGTTGAAAGGTGCCGTCGCCAAGATTATTCTTAACAAACTTGCCTGTAATTTTTGCGCTGATGGACTTCGCGGGCATATTGGAGGCGGGTTCCGTAAAGACGTACAATTCCTGCGCGTGCGCGCATTGGACAAGCAGCATCCCTGCCGTGAGCAGGGATGTGCCGATGAAACTTTTCCTGATCATCATGCAATATTTACAGGGTTACATGATAGATCCTGGCGTTGTGTGCAATGCCGTCTTTCGCGCAGCATTTTGCGGCCTTACCGGTTTCGATACAGGAAAGATCCGTTGCCGCTTTGTACTTTTTGAATTCTTTTGCTGAAACGAAATCCTTGTCGACCAGTTTAACAGATACATTGCCGTGCAGCGTTTTTCCGTTCGCGTCAACGAAGTGAAATGTTTTTCCGCCGAGTTTCAGATGCGTATCGTTCTGCAAGGTTACGTTACCGAAATTGCCGTTCATTGTCAACCGTGCAACCGAAAAACCTGCATCTTCCACTGCATTTTTCAATGCGTCCGGATCAACAGCCGCGCCCTCTTTAAAGGTGAGCACAAATGCGGAGTTATTGATGTCGGCATCTACCTTGCTGATAAAGGGCATCTTTTCGAGTGCGTTATAAATCGCCTTTGTACACATGGCGCAGGTTAGGCCCGCGGCGGTAAGGTTGGCGGAAGAGAATTGGGCTTGTGAAATGATCGAAGTGAATACCAGTGATAGTACAAAAAATATCTTTTTCATAATGTTGTTTTAGAATAAATGATGAATTGCGAACTGTTGATAGGCTCGTATTATCATATTCTAAAAACACCGTTGTAAAGATGGAGTTCGTTGGATCGATTATCGGGGGGAGAGTGATACCGGGTATAGTCAACCGTTTTGCTGATTGGCTGCGGGGCTACCAGTTGAATGAAGTTTTGGGCAACCTCGGCGACTGCCGGTGTGAGGTTAGTGAATGATTTGACGAACAGGTGTTCGTCGGCGGATTTCACAAACTTATGCTCGGTGGTGCAGCAGCCGTTTTTTTGGTCCATGCCGCATTTGCCGCATTTGTCGGCGTCGTCGTGACCGTAATTCACCTCTGCGATCCTGCCCATGCAGTAGTGTACGTTCACCATAACCCCGCTCGTTATGCCGAGATACACAATGGCTAACAGTAAGATGAACGGTTTTCTCACGAGGGCAAAAATAGGCGAAAGTTTGGCAATGGGCAATGGGCGCTTGGTAATGGAGGTGTGATTGTTTCGTTAATTGTTGATCCTTCGGGTAAAAGTTCAAAGTTAAAATTGAAAAAGAGTCCACCCCCGGCGCTTCGCGCCACCCCCGCCAGCGGGGGAAACGTTTTGCGATC
>CBIGXK010000320.1:0-4692 GCA_966193805.1 uncultured bacterium
AAATGCCGTCTAACGCTTATTTTACGTAAACCTTCTTAAATAAATGAGAGACAATCCGTTTGGTGAAGATAAAGAAGAGATAAGGGAGCTGATCCGGCAGTTTCAGAACCTGAAGGCGGGGCGAAGCAATTCTTTTCTGGAAGAAGACTCCTTTGAAAAGATCATAGACTATTTTGACGACATTGAAGATATTCCCCAGGCCCTGGAGGCAGTGGAGATGGGCATCGACCAGTATCCCTACTCTTCGGTGCTGAACATCAAAAAGGCCGACCTCCTCATCGCCACGAGGAGATACCACGAGGCGCTTGAAGTGCTCAACCACGCCGAATTACTCGACAGCAACGACATCAACCTGTACATCCTGAAAACAGACGTTTACCTGGCACTCGACCAGCAGGAAAAAGCGGTAGAGCTCCTTGAAAATGCACTTTCGCTTTTTGACGGCGAAGAAAGAATTGAAATGCTGTTCGAACTGGCCGACGTTTATGACGACTACGAAGAGTTCGACAAACTATTCGACTGCCTCAAATTAATTCTCGAACAGGATCCCACAAACGAAGAGGCTCTTTACAAGATCTGCTTCTGGACCGATTTTACCGGCCGGAGTGAAGAAAGCATCCGGCTGCATCAACATATTATCGAAGAACATCCGTACAGCGAACTGGCCTGGTTCAACCTGGCGGCTGCATACCAGGGTATCAAGCTTTATGAAAAATCGATCGATGCCTATAAGTATGCCGTCGCGATAGACGAAAAATTCGACTATGCATACCGCAACATGGGCGATGCCTACATCCGCCTCCGGAAGTACAAAGATGCGATTGAGGCGCTTGAGAGGGTACTTGAACTTTCACGCCCTGAAGATGTCATCTATGAAGCCATCGGTCATTGCTACGACAGGCAAAAAAATTATGCGCAGGCCCGTTTTTATTATCGCAAAGCATCGCATCTGAACCAGGAAGACAGCAAGCTGTATTATAAAATTGCGTGTACTTACATGAACGAGGAGCAGTGGGGCACTGCGGCGCGCCAGTTGCAAACGGCGCTGCAGATACACAGGCTCCAGCCGGAGTATAACCTGGCGATGGGCGAATGTAAAATGCAGCTCGGTGAATATAAAGAGGCCATTCAGTACTTCTCCAACGTGGTGGCGCAGCGCCCGAAAAACATTTCAAGCTGGGAGGCGCTGATCAGGTGCCTGTACATCGGCGAATATTTTGAAGAGGCGCTCGAGCAGGTGGCGGCGGCCATGAAGCGTACCGACAACAAACCGATATTCACCTTCTATCTCAGCGCCGTTAATTTCGCAATGGGTAAAACCAAGGAAGGTTTGATACAGTTGGAAAAAGGCATGAGCAAGGCGCCAAAATTGCTGAAGAAGCTTGTTGATCTCAACCCTTCGATACTTCAGCACCAACAGGTCGTTGATATTGTGGCCCGGTATAAAAAGAACAGGTCCATTTAGCCAAACAGCATAGCGTCATCTGCAAACTGTCCTACTTTCCCTATTTTTGCGCCGGTAATAAAAAACCGGTGAATGAATTTTAACCTTCAGCAGATCCCCGAACGACATCTTAAGCCCCGCAGTCATGGCATCACGATGGTGATGGACAAAGGTCTAAGCATTACGGAGGTGCATCAGTTCATGAGCGTAGCAAGTCCACATGTAGACGTCGTTAAGCTCGGATTCGGCACTTCGTTCGTAACACCTAACCTCAGGGAAAAGATTGAAGCGTATAAATCGTACGGCATCCCTCTCTATTTCGGAGGCACGCTGTTCGAAGCCTTCCTCATCCGTAACCAGTTCGACGATTACGTAGACGTATGCAAGGATTACGGAATCGATTACATGGAAGTGAGCGACGGTTCCATTGATATTCCTCATGCAGAAAAATGCGGCTATATTGAAAAGCTCACGCGCTACGGAACAATATTGAGCGAGGTGGGAAGCAAGGACGCGGCGCATATTATTCCACCCTACAAATGGATTGAACTGATGAAAGCGGAGCTAAGCGCCGGCTCCACTTATGTGATCGCAGAGGCGCGCGAAGCGGGTAATGTGGGTATTTACAGGGGAAGCGGAGAGGTGAGAGAAGGGCTGGTGCAGGAAATACTTACGCAGATACCGGAAGGCCGGATCATTTGGGAGGCACCGCAAAAGCCACAGCAACTGTATTTTATTGAACTGGTAGGCGCCAATGTTAACCTGGGCAATATTGCGCCCAACGAAGTCATTCCGCTCGAAACGATGCGGCTCGGGCTGCGTGGCGACACTTTTCATTTATTTCTCGATAAAGAAACGCTCCGGTGAAACGCTTCGGACTGATTGGTTATCCACTCACCCATTCTTTTTCAAAAAAATATTTCAGCGAAAAATTTGAAAGAGAAGGATGGAAGGATCATGTGTATGATCTTTTCCCTATCGACACTATTCAGAAACTCCCGGAGATTATCACATCGCACAAGGATCTTGTTGGACTGAACGTAACCATCCCTTACAAACAGCAGGTGATCCCTTTTCTTCACTCCACGAAATTGCCGCCGGGTGTAGTGGCATGCAATTGCATAAAAATCGAAAACGGGAAACTGGAAGGGTATAATACCGATATCGCCGGTTTTGAGAAAAGCTTCGCTCACTTGTTGAAGCCCTGGCACAAAAACGCGCTGGTGCTCGGCAACGGCGGGGCAACGATTGCGGTGACGTATGTGCTGCATAAGTTAGGCATCGAATACAATATTGTGAGCCGCAGGCTGCACGCAGGATCAACCCTCACTTATGAGCAGTTGAACAATGATGTCATTGCGAAGCACACGGTAATTATTAACACAACGCCTTTGGGCACATACCCGGATATCGAATCGTATCCGCCGCTGCCCTATCAATTTATCACGGAAAAGCATTATCTGTTCGACCTGGTATATAATCCTGCAACGACAGTTTTTCTGAAGAAAGGAGAGGAGAGAGGAGCGATGGTGAAGAATGGATATGATATGCTCGGGATACAGGCTGATGAAAGTTGGAAGATCTGGACGCGCTGACGCGGAGGAGGGAGACGTGAAAAGTGAAACGGGAGACGTTTCCCCCGCTGGCGGGTGGCGCGGAGCGGAGCGCCGGGGGGACCTGCAACCGTCAAAGAGATTAACTTTTAACTTTTTTCCCCTCTTCAGGCACCGCCGAAATTTTCTTTCTCTCGTAATCATAGCAAACCATTTGCGTCTTCGCCTGGGCAACCGTCTCCACTTTATTATCCACACGTTTTTCCAGCAAATAGACCATATCGAAGGAAATCCGCGTCATCTCCGTAACGGCCACCGCAATATCCACTGCATCTCCATAAAATAATTCATTCTTAAAAACAATGGCCACATCGCTCATGATGAGCCCCGTACCGGCAAATTGCTTCTCCGTAAAACCAAAATGCGCGAGGAACTGTGCGCGCGCCTCGTGTATCAATGACAATATCTTATCATTTCCTACATGCCCGCCATAGTTTAGATCCGTGATCCGCACAGGTATGCGCGTATGAAACGGAAAAGATTCCGGCAGGTTGATGGTAATTTTCGCCATGGTGAAAATTTAGTCCTGTATCAGGTCCCTGAACTCAAAAATATCAAGGAAGTTACTGGCAGTCGGAATAAAAGCAGCTTCGGAGAGTAACTTTTTTCTCCACCTGTCGAACTGTGCCTGGCAAGCGGCGCCGCGTGCGTCAATGTCGGCCGCCGAAGAGTTCCCATTGATGTAACTGAGGCAGTTGATGAATTTGTTCGAGATGCGCGTTTGATCGCCGCTTGGGCTTGTTACCGTGATGTATTGTTCGTCGGGTTCCGTGATCAGTTTCAGGTCCATGATAATGTTGCCGCTTTCATCTTTAATTGGCGGTGCGGAAACGGTGATGGATGGCAGTGTCGGCTGCGGTTGCATCGTGGGAAGGGATGCCTGGCCGGCAAACGAGACGAAGGTTTGTTTTGTGACGGGCTCTCTTACAGCAGCGTGCGGACGATAAGCCGCATGATGCACCACGGGTGACGACGCCACCGGGATCTTCGACGATCTGGTGTTGCCCTGCACATCCGGAAGAGGGGTGGTAGCTAAATCAGCCGAATCGGGAGCCGGTTGTGCCGGCACCACTGCCAGCTGCGTTTGGCGCGGTGCACCGTCAGAGGAGGCGTTATTGAAAAAATACAATGCACCGGTAACGAGGATACCGGTTACTATCGCGGCCACGGCGATGCGTTTAAAAGGGAAGGCCACCAGTTTGCCCGTTTTTTCGGGGTGAAGCGCCGGGGCGATATTCAACCATGCTGCTTCCGGCGGATCGATGGAAGCGTGTTCAAGTGTTAAAGAAAGGCGGCTGTCGGCCGGCAAAAACTCTTCATCCAACTGTTTGGCGATCTTGTTCCAAACGGTTGGAGGGGGCGTTTCTTCGTGCCTTTGCAGTTTTTGTTGAAATGATACTGACATTGATTACCGCGTAAATGATTTTTTCGTGTCGCTTAAATATTGTGCGACTCTTTTCTGCAAGATCGACCTGGCCCTTGCCAACTGCGATTTGCTTGTTCCTTCGCTGATCCCCAGCATGTCGCCGATTTCCCTGTGTGAATATCCTTCCACCACGTAGAGGTTGAAAACCGTCCGGTAACCCGGCGAAAGTTCCTGGATGAGGCGGACGATATCTTTCTCTGCCATTTGAT
>CBIGXK010000321.1:0-4688 GCA_966193805.1 uncultured bacterium
TCCCCGTTCCTTGTTCGTATAAACATTAGAAGCCCTGAAATACCGCCCATTCATAGCGATAAACACGCCAACAGAAAGCGTTTGAACAAACGCCAGCGCGCTGCCCAGGTTAAACAGCCCGTCGGAACTGCCGAATTTGTAAGGCACCATCGCCCCGGTAAGCACAATGGTCTTGCCAATGCCCCTGCTTTCGAGATACCTCGCGGTTTCGGCCATAGTATCGGTGCCGTGGGTGATCACGATATGATCTTCGCTGGCCGCAAGGCAGTGCCGGGCGATGATCTCGCGATCACTCTCCTGCATATTGAGGCTGTCCATCATAAAAAGCGTTTCAACGGAAAGTGGTGTGCGGTTCCTCCCAAGGCTGAGCATCTCGTGCAAATGAGTATTCTTGAAGAACAATTCCCCGGTCAGCTCATTGTATTCTTTGTCGAAGGTGCCGCCGGTAACAAAAACCCGTATTTCCATGATAGTGAGGTAAGACCGCAAAAATATACACATCTGCCGTTCCGCAGTCACAAGTCTATGGAATATTCCCTTCCCATAGCTTACGGTTGCCGAAACACAGCGAAGGCTCCCCGTCGGCAAACTGCTGCCGAACTTCGTTGACGGTCAAATACTCGAGTTGCTCCAGCGTCTCGGCAGAAAGGATGTGCAGCAAATCATTATAGTAACTTTCCCTGACCACCCCATAATGTTTGTCGGAGTTTGCTTCAAAGCATACAAGGCAGAAATTATCGTCATGCAACTTCTGTTGAAGGTTAACGATTTCATTATGGGGGATGCGAACGCAAAAATATACCATGCGGCGAATAGGGTTAAGATGCTCTGACTATTAAATAGAAACAAGCCTCAGTGAGGAAAAGGGGTAAACGGATGGTTCTTCATATAGAGGTTGATCATTGGCCGTCAATTATAGCACCAAATTGGGAATTTAGCCTCAGACGCATCGTCAATATGCCCAATACGGGAAAAATGTTGACAATTATCAAGCGCTTAGTGACGGTCATACCTAACCGCCCACTGCTTCAGTTTGCGGCTAATGCCCACCGTAAGCTGGTCGCTTTGCAGTCTCCATGACCAATTGCCCTCCGCCGAAGCAGGCATATTCATGCGGGCGGAGCCGTCGAGACCCAACGCATCCTGTATCGGAAGTATCGCCAGTTCGGCAACACTCATGTATGCCATCCTGCACAAAACGTCGCTTATGTTTTTGTCGGTTAACCGCGTGCCGGTGTATTTCGCGAGGTTCTTTTTTGTTGCCGGATCCAATTGCTGAAACCAGCCAACGGCGGTATCATTATCATGTGTGCCCGTGTACACCACCGAACGGCGCAGGTGGTGGTGGGGAATGTAAGGGCTCTGCGCCATGTTGCCGGAAAACGCAAACTGCAGCACATTCATACCCGGCAATCCTGCAGCGTCGCGTAAAATGTAAACAGGCTCATCAATTTCGCCCAGGTCCTCGGCAATAAAGGGGAGCCCTCCCAGGGCATCCCGGAAATGATGGAAGATGTCGATCCCAGGTCCTTCTATCCACTGCCCGTTTTTCGCAGTGGGTGAACCAGCCGGTACCGACCAGTAAGAAGAGAAGCCGCGAAAATGATCGAGCCGCAGGCGGTCGAACCAGGCCAGGTTCTTCCTTATCCGGTTCGTCCACCAATCGTACCCCCTTTCTTTTATAAGCTCCCAATTATAAAGAGGCATACCCCATAGTTGCCCGTCATCATTAAAAAGATCAGGTGGCACCCCTGCAACGGCTGTAAGTGAACCGTTTGCGTCAACGGTAAACAGTTCGCGGTGGCTCCAAACATCGGCAGAATCGTGCGCCACGTAAATGGGTACATCGCCGATGAGTTCAATATTGAGGGATGCGCAGTGGTGCTTTAGCTGGTGCCACTGCCAATCAAAGATCATCTGCTGCCACTTCACGCGCGTGGTTTCTTCAGCGAAACGCTGCCTGAGTTCATCCAGTGCTGCAGGGTCGCGGTGCTTGATGTTATCGGGCCATTCGTACCACGGTAAATTATTATGGTTCCTTTTGACGACGGTGTACAGCGCAAAGTCGTCCAGCCATCCGGCCTCATCCGTGCAAAATTGCTGAAAGGCGGTTTTGGCCTGTTCATCTGCTTTGCTCTGCCATGTGGCGTAGGCTTTTTCCAGCAGAGAAGTTTTGTAAGTCACCGCTTCATCATACGCGGTGTGGTCGCCGTCGCTGGCTTCCTGCAATAGGTCGCCGGGATCCAGCCACCCATCTCTCACCAAGTATTCCGGACTGATTAACAGTACGTTGCCGGCCATAGCTGAAGAAGAACTGTAGGGCGAGTACCCCTGATTGTCTTCGATGGGCTGAAGCGGAAGGAGTTGCCATACCGACTGCCCCGCCTCATGCAGAAAGTCGGCAAACGCATGGGCAGAAGGACCGATGTCGCCGATAAAAGGTGGTCCGGGGAGAGAGGTGATGTGCATTAAAATTCCTGCCTTGCGATCGTACTTTTCTTTTTCGGCCTCCATAATTTTGTCTTAGCCTGATAAGCAGGCAATAAATGAGCCATGGCAAGGGCGGCATTTCGCTGCTGTACTTATGGAAAAGATTTCCTTATTTTTTCGTTAAGCGCCAGTTCGTAGACATACATCCAGTTGCTGTTGTTGGTGCCGTTGGCCAGGTGACCGTGGTGGTTCTGGTCGGGCACATAGTCCGGCGGGTTATGAAGGATCCTGGTTTTTGTGAACGCTTCTTCGAAGTTTTTCCTGATGGTGGCGAAATGATCAACGAGTGTTCTCACATTTTCAGCGGCGCGCTTCTGCTGCGCCGCGTTAGTGGCCCGGTCATATTTTTCAAGACGCAATAACAGGTGTGCCGGGTAAACGCTGAGTTCATTGATCTGTCCAAACATCTGCAATGCATAATCATTTCTTTTGGCAAGGCGCCTCGCGTTCCCGATTTTCTTTTTAATAGATTCATACCTCGCCACTTCGTTTCTTGCCGCGTGCAATTTTTCTGCATGGTCGCTGCTCCATATGCCCGGGCTCCCGGCATCAGGCAAAATGAGCGTATCTATTGTTTTCGGGTAGTTGTAACGGTCGCCTTTGTTGATCAAGGCCGTTTCCCAGAATTCGAGAGCGGCCTCCAGTGAGTCCTGGAAGGCGAATTGTGCGCCGCCAAGCCTGGGGCCATAAAACCTTTTCCTGAACAGTGAATGTGCGTCTTCCCTGTTTATATCGGTGAAGTTCCAGGTAAACAATGCGAAATCGTGGATGCCACGCCAATACGTTTCAAAGTGAGGTGATGTATCGTCCCATAGAGTCAGTAAGATACCGTCGAGATGTTTTTGCGTAGTGATCCCTGAAAAATCCTTTATCGGCTGAAAGTTCGAACTTGCCCTCGGCATTAGCGGCCAGATCTGTTGTCCCGCGGTGGCGGCCATCACGTGCAGCCCATGCCGGTTGTACCAGTCGATCGCCTTCTCGTTGCCGGGTAACTCGGGGTGATCATAGTTCCAGCGCATATACATGCAGTTTTTCGGGAACAGGTGAATATTTTCATTGAGGATCTTTTCGTTTTCGGTCCACCGCTTATTCACTTCTTCTATTGGAACAGAAGGATCGTATGTGGTTTCATAGAGGCCGGATAATTTGAATACCATGTCATCCCAGAATATTGGAATACGTCCATGCTCTTCCGCAAATGCGCATACTTTTTTGAGCCAGTGCATTTGCAACTGCATCGGTGTCATGGCCGATTGTTTGGCGTTGGCCGACATGCCCAGTTTGCCTACTTCGTCGCCGCCAACATGCAGATACCTGCCGTGCGGGGTGGCTTCCATCGCGTCTTTATAGAGGGCGAACTGCAGTTCGTATGTTTTTGGGTTCAGCGGGTCAAACGACCAGTCGGATGTGCTGTCGTCCCTTAATTCTTTGTATTCCGGGTGTTTCAGGATGAAGGATGCGTGGCCCAGGCCCTGTACCAACGGACTGATTTCAATGTGCCTCTCCCTGGCATAGTTGCTGAGTTTGGTGAAGTCTTCTATCGCGATGGCATGCGGTGCGCCCACGAGCGGCGCGCTTTTATACCGCAGTTTGTCTTCGAATTCTACGATGACGGCGTTGATCTTGAGTGCTGCAAGGCGGTCCATCAGGGCGTAGTAATAGCTCAGCGAGTCGAGATGGTGTTTCAGGTCGAGGTGAACTGCCCTGTAAGCTACGTCCGGGTAATCGGTGATGCGGCTTGCGGGTATGGGAATTTGCTGGTCGGTGGCATCCCGGATGAGCTGGTTCAGCGTTTGTGTGCCGTAAAAGATGCCGGCATCATCGCTGGCGGTGATGGTGGCGCCGCTGCTGGTGATATCGAGGATATATCCTTCGGGAGAGGGGAGGCCCGCTGAAGCGGATATTTTTTTGGTGACATGAGCTGTGTTGTTGACGCTTAATGGTTGCCCGTTCAGGCGTTCGACTTTTTTGGGTATTGGCAACAGCGAAAATTGGCTGCCGAGCGGGCTGGGTGACTGGGCAACGGTGTTTTGACTTATCAGGAGTAGAAAAGCAAATAGAGAAAAATGATATATAAGAGACTTTTTTCGCATAAAGTAATTTCCCGAGAAAGGTCGAGAATGTGGATAGCAAACGTTTGCGTTAATGTGGGTCCACCCCCGGTCCCTCCTTCGTCGGGACCACCCCACCAGCGGGGA
>CBIGXK010000322.1:0-4673 GCA_966193805.1 uncultured bacterium
GAAATAAGGCGAGCAAACTGCCGGACAGCGGGCACCTTTCCCCCTCCAGAGGGGGTGGTCCCGACGCAGGAGGGACCGGGGGAGGACCGCCAGCGGGGGAACACTCGCAAATTCTTTCCCCTACATCACTTACCCTGCACCTTAGCGACCTCCTTTGCGCTCCTTCACACCTTTGCATGAAACTGCATGATGGCTCAATGCAATAATTTTCTTATGTTGTTGAAATAATACGCACCGAATGAAGTTCACCTTTCGATTGACTGCCCCACTGGCATCCCTCTTCCTGTTATCTCATCTTCTTTTCCTTACCTCCTGCGGCGAAAGCGACGGATCACCAACAGGAGACAACCTAACAGACGAACAACGACATCTCCCCGAAAATGCCCTGAAAAGCCTGGAAACAGCGCCCGGCCTCCACGTAAGCGCCATGGCCACCGAACCCATGCTGCGGAACCCTACCAACATCGACGTGGATGAACGCGGCCGCATCTGGGTAACAGAAGCCTACAACTACCGCCCTGAAATAAACGGCAACCCGGTCAACGAAAAAGGCGACCGCATATTGATCCTCGAAGACAAAGACGGCGACGGCGTAACGGAGCATGCAAAAGTTTTTTACCAGGGGCCCGAGATCAACGCGCCGCTGGGCGTTTGTGTTCTCGGCAATAAAGTGCTTATCTCGCAGAGCCCCTACGTGTGGGCATTTTACGACGACAACGGCGATGACAGCGCCGACCGCAAAGAGATCATGTTCCAGGGTATCGGTGGCGTGCAGCACGACCACGGCATGCACACCTTCACCTTCGGCCCCGATGGAAAATTATATTTCAACTTCGGTAACGCCGGAGAAACACTGAAAGATAAAAACGGTAAAACGGTGCTCGACCAGGATGGCGACGAGATCGGCCCAAATAAATACAGGCAGGGAATGGTGTTTCGCTGCAACCCCGATGGCTCACAGGTGGAATGCCTTGGCCATAATTTCAGGAACAATTATGAACTGGCAGTGGACAGCTACGGAACCATTTGGCAAAGCGACAACGACGACGACGGCAACAGGGGCGTAAGGATCAACTATGTGATGGATTACGGCAACTACGGTTTCACCGATGAAATGACCGGCGCAAGCTGGCAGTCGGCACGCACCAACATGGAAGATTCCATCAAGTTCCGGCACTGGCACCTCAACGATCCCGGCGTGGTGCCCAATTTATTGCAAACCGGCGCCGGATCGCCTACCGGAATGGTCATCTATGAAGGAAGCCTGCTTCCGGAGCAATTCAGGAACCAGATCATCCACGCCGATCCCGGGGTGAACGTAGTAAGGTCGTACCCAGTGCAAAAAGCGGGCGCAGGTTACACTGCCGACATTATCAATATACTGAATGGAGAAAAAGATAAATGGTTCAGGCCCGCAGATATTTGCGTGGCGCCCGATGGGTCGCTGATCGTTGCCGACTGGTACGATCCGGGCGTGGGCGGCCACCAGGCCGGCGACCAGCAACGCGGCAGGATTTACAGGGTCGCACCCAATGATGAGAAATATATCATTCCCGGTCAGGACTATTCTTCACCCGAGGGTGCGATAAAGGCTTTGCAGAGCCCAAATTTGGCGGTAAGGCGCCATGGGTGGATCACCTTGCATGAGATGGGCGATAAAGCGGTGCCCGCATTGGAAAAACTGTGGCGCGCCAACGATGCCAACCCCAGGATGCGCGCAAGGGCCTATTGGGTGCTGGTGAAGGGAGATAATGGTGAGCAATACATTGCCGAGGCTGCAAAAAGCAACATTCCCGAATTCAGGATGATGGCGCTTCGCGCAGCAAGGGAAAATAAGCAGGATATCATCCGGGTTGTTCAGCAACTCGTCAACGATAAGGACCCACAGGTGCGCCGAGAGTGTGCCGTTGCCCTCAGGCACCTGAAGAACGCCGAGGCGCCCGAATTATGGGCAACGCTTGCACAGCAGCATGACGGAAAAGACAGGTGGTACCTCGAAGCGCTTGGCATAGGCGCGGATGGACAGTGGGACGCGTACTTTGCGGAGTACCTAAAAAAAGTAAACGATCCGTTGCAAACGCCGGCGGGCCGCGACATTGTTTGGCGGGCACGCTCAGGCAAAGCCGTTCCTTATCTTGCAAAACTTGCCGGCGACAACGATGCACCGCTCGCATCAAGGTTGAGATATTTCCGTGCCTTTGATTTCAACAACGGGGCGGAGAAATCGAAATACCTGCTGCAAATGCTGGAAGCGAATTACGGAAAAGATACCGCCGTTACGAAGCTGGTGCTGCACACGCTCGACGCGAAAACGGTGGCCCGTTCTGCTATTGCGAAAAAGGCACTCGATGAATTGCTGCTGTCGCTGGCAAATTCCCAGGAGTTTCTCGACCTCGTGAGCCGTTATGACCACGTCGCTTCCAGGCCAAAGCTCGTTAATATGATCCTCACACAGGATAACGGTTCGCTGATCGGACAGGCTGCATCGCTGCTGATAAAATTCAACGGAAAAAGTATCATCGACAAGATGCTGGAAGGGAACGACCTGCAAAAGTTGAACAAAATGACCGATGCGCTGGGCGAAGCAGGAAGCAAGCAGTCGATAAGCATGCTGGAAAACATGATGCTGTCGAAAAATTACAGCGACACGGCGAGGAAGACAGCCGCAAGAAAAATGGGCTACAGCATGAATGGTGAGGACCGCGTTCTTGAATTGCTCGAAGCGAAAAAAATTCCCGAAAGTATAATCCCGTCCAGTGTTGCCGGCTTGAAAAATGCGTGGAGAAAGATGGTCTATGAAAAGGCGAAAGCCTACCTGCCGGGTCAGCAGGCAACGGCGCTGCAAACAACGGAGCCAACAATGAACGACCTCGGCTCCCTGAAACCCGATGCGGGCAATGGTAAGAAGATATTCGAAGATAATTGTGGCATCTGTCACCAGGTAAATGGCTCGGGCCAGAATTTCGGTCCCAACCTGTCGCAGATAGGATCGAAATTGCCGAAAGAAGGATTGCTCGACGCTATTGTGCATCCATCTGCGGGCATCAGTTTCGGATACGAAACCTCTACCGTAGAAATGAAGGATGGTTCGAAATATACGGGTATCATCGCCAGCAAGACATCTTCGGAAATTGAACTGAAAATGCCCGGCGGCGTCAGCAAAAAGCTTGACGCTGCGGATGTGAAAAATACATCTCAATCAAATGAATCCATGATGCCGGCATTGTGGCAATCGCTCGATAAACAGCATCTGGCCGACCTGCTCGGGTATCTTGAAGGACTGAAGAAAGCGTGAAGCACAGCATCATTCACTAACAATCGGTTCCGGATGCAGGGCCGGCCGTGCGTCTTTCATTTTTGATTTCACAAGCATGTTTACGCGGTAGATCTGGAAAATCGAAAGCATGGAAATCACTACCACCACGTAGCCCACAATGTTGTAATGTTCCAGCGGGCTGGTTTTGGTTGGCTGTGTTACGATCATGCCTGCAACGGCCGCGGCCACGCCGCCGGCAATTTGTTGAAGCGATGAATTGATGCTCATGAACGCGCCACGGTCCTTCGAATCAGGAACCGCGCTCACCAATGCCATGGAAGGTATCATGCGGCTCGTAACGGACATCATCATCAGTATATTTAAGATCACCACAACGAAGAAGGGAATGACGGAGAGATTGGTGTACACAATGCACATCACCATCAGCCATATGGAAGCAACCGCAAATATTTTGAGCTTGTCCTTCTTATCGCTCAATTTGCCCACAATCGGCATGATGAACAGGGAGCCCACGCCGGCGATCATAAACAGGGTAGGCAGTTGCGCGTAAGTAACGCCCAGGTTGTTCACCGCGAATGCAGAGCCGAACGGCATCATCATAAAACCGCCTATCGACATTAGCGCGGTGGCAGTAAAACCAATGCGGTACTGGCGGCTTGCAATGGTTTTAAGAAGATGTCCCACCGCAGAGCGGTCGTTTTGAAATGCAAGATGTTCGGTGACGGGTTTCATGGAGGTTAAAATAAAGAGCGCAATAATAAACGCCAGGCCCGCCACCATCAGGAAAGCAGCTTCCCATCCCCACACGTTGGCGAGGGCCAACCCGATGGGAACACCCAGCACCTGGCTGGCGCCAAATCCCATCTGCACAAATCCCATCACGCGGCCGCGCTGTTGCAGGGTGAACAGGTCGGTAATGATGGCCAGCGCCACCGAGCCGATAACCCCACCGAACAGGCCGGTGATGATCCTGGCAGTAATCAGTTCAAAATAGCTGTGTGCCAGTCCGCAGAACAGCGTTCCCACGATGAAACCCGTGTAAAAGAAGAGCAATAATTTCTTTCTGTCGAATTTATCGGCAAACCCTGCAGTAAGCAATCCCGAAAGGCCAGCGCTGAACGCATAGGCAGAAACTGCAATGCCAAACCGAGTGGGAGAGATGTTAAGATTTTTCATCAGCATGTCGCCCAGCGGCGACATCACCATGAAATCCAGGATAACCGTAAACTGGGTAACGGCAAGCATGAAGATCACGAGCTTCTGGTATTTGGTAAAAGGAACAACTGCCTGCTTCTCCATCAGTTTAATTTTTGCCCGAATAATTTTTTATCATTTTGAATCGCGCGGAAAAATAATCTTCCTTCCTCATATTTTCTCCGAATTATTTGTTTAATAA
>CBIGXK010000323.1:0-4663 GCA_966193805.1 uncultured bacterium
CCCCACTGCCTCCCTCCGCCCGACATCCGGCTATCCCCCTCTGGAGGGGGTGGTCCCGACGAAGGAGGGACCGGGGGAGGACCCCCCAGCGGGGGATACGTTTGCCGTCACATACTAAACACCTCTTCCTTCTGGTCGAGATATTTATTCTCCACCACCTCATCGGTAGACGGCTGCTTCTTTTCAAATTCCTTCAGCGTCTGGTGGAAGCCAAGCGTATTCTTGGTGATCGCCACACGCGCACTCCTCACAAACTCGATGAGCCCATAAGGCTCAAAGAACTTCACCAGGCGCTCGGTCTCCTCACGGTGCCCCGACACCTCAAATATCACAAAGTCTTTCCTTATCACCACGGCCCGGGCGCCATATTCGCGCAGCAACCGCTCTACTTTTATCTTTTCCGTGATCTGCTCGGTCGATACCTTATACAGCGCCAGCTCCTGCCAGATGATCTCATCATTGGTATTGAAACGCGCTTTCAGCACCTCTACCTGCTTCTCGATCTGGCGTACCAGCTTCATCACCACGTCTTCCGATTCGTTAATGACAATGGTGAACCGGTGAATACCGGGAATTTCGGAAGGCGACGTGTTCATGCTTTCCACGTTGATCTTCCGGCGCGAAAATATGATGGCAATTCGGTTCAGTAAACCGATATGATTTTCCGTGTGAACGGTAATGGTATATTCCTGTTTCATATTTACTTTGTAAATAAGTTAAAAGTGAAAACTTAAAAGTTAAAACTGAAGATGTGCACTTTTAACTTTTAAGTTTTAAGTTATTTCAGCCGTATTTCCGCAACACTGCATCCCTGCGGTACCATCGGAAATACATTATTCTCTTTTCCTACCATCACTTCGAGCAAAAACGAGCCCTTTGTGTCCAGCATCTCCTTCAATCCATCCTTTAAATCTTTCCTGTCCGAAACCTTCCTGCCCGGAATTCCATATCCCTTCGCCACCATCACAAAATCGGGGCTGGTGATGTCAACAAACGAATAACGCTTGTCGTGGAACAACTGCTGCCATTGCCTTACCATTCCCAAAAACTCATTATTGAGGATGAGGATCTTTACATCCACCTCGCTCTGCATGATCGTTCCCAACTCCTGGATCGTCATCTGGAAACCACCGTCGCCGATGATCGCCACCACTGTTCTGTCGGGCGCGCCGAATTTGGCGCCTATCGCCGCCGGCAGCGCAAATCCCATCGTACCCAATCCACCGGAGGTAATATTGCTCTTCGACTGTTTGAATTTCGCATACCTGCAGGCCACCATCTGGTGCTGACCCACATCCGTTACAATGATCGCTTCACCGTTGGTGAGCTCATTCAGGTGATTGATCACCTCGCCCATGGTCATCTTTTCCGTAGAAGGGTTCAATTCCTCATTGATGACCAATTCCGTTTCTTCCCTGGTGTATTGTTTGAAACGCGCCAGCCATTTCTCGTGATCCTTCTTCTTCAAAAGCTTCGTGAGCATGGGTAACGTTTCCTTGCAATCACCCCAAACCGGAACGGTGGCCTTCACGTTTTTGTCGATCTCAGCGGGATCGATGTCGAGGTGCACAATCTTCGCCTGCTTGGCATATTTATCCAGCCTGCCCGTTACACGGTCGTCGAAACGCATGCCCACCGCTATCAGCACGTCACATTCGTTGGTGAGTACATTCGGACCGTAATTACCATGCATGCCCAGCATCCCCACATTCAGCGGATGATCGGTTGACAATGCACTCAACCCGAGAATCGTCCACGCGGCAGGCAGGCCCGATTTCTCGATAAATTCCCTGAACTCGTTTTCTGCCCTGCCCAGTATTACTCCCTGGCCGAAAATCACGAACGGCTTTTCCGCTGAATTGATCAATTCCGCTGCCTGTTCAATATATTCTTTCCGCACATGCGGCTTCGGGCGGTAGCTGCGGATATGATCGCAACGCGAATAAATGTCGTTATCTATTTTTTGAAGCTGCGCATTTTTTGTAATGTCTATCAACACAGGACCCGGCCTGCCGCTTTTCGCAATGTAAAATGCCTTTGCAAGCACTGAACAAATTTCCGATGCATCGGTTACCTGGTAGTTCCACTTCGTAACCGGCGTGGTAATATTGATCACGTCGGTTTCCTGAAAGGCATCGGTACCCAGCAGGTGTGCGAACACCTGACCGGTGATGCAAACCAACGGCGTACTGTCTATCTGCGCATCTGCCAGACCGGTTACCAAATTTGTTGCACCGGGACCGCTTGTTGCAAACACGACACCGACCTTGCCCGACGACCTGGCGTAACCCTGTGCAGCGTGTATGCCACCCTGCTCGTGGCGGACCAGTATGTGCTTGATTTCTTTACGAAAATCGTAAAGTGCATCATAGATCGGCATGATGGCGCCTCCGGGATAACCGAAAATGGTGTCAACATCTTCTGCCATAAGTGACAGCAACACCGCTTCCGATCCCGTGATCGTTTTTTTCTTCTCTTCTGCCGGCGGCGTTAGTGTTGCCGTGGATTGTTCAGAGCTCATACTATTCTTATTTTAATATTCATTTTAAAAAGTGAAAACTTAAAACTTAAAAGTTAAAAGTCGGTTGATATTCAAAGTGCCTGTTGTACATGAAAGCTCACATACACTCACTTATGTTCAATATCAATTACAATCAACTGTATTTATCTTTTTGCTTATAGACTGTCTACAGTTTTAACTTTTAATTTTTAACTTTTAACTTTCATCAGTCACACAGCCGTCGGCCGCGTTCCTAACCTGTTTTGCGTATTTATATAAAACACCTTTTTTCGCTTTCAGTTCGGGTGTTGTCCACCCTTTCTTTCTCGCTGCAATTTCTTCATCGCTAACGTGCAACATTAAACGATGATTAGGAACATCGATAGTGATGCGGTCATTATCCTTTACAAAGGCGATCAACCCGCCTTCGTAAGCCTCAGGGGTAATATGCCCCACCACAAAACCATGCGTTCCGCCACTGAACCGTCCGTCCGTGATCAACGCGACAGATTTACCAAGTCCCGCACCGATAATGGCCGAGGTGGGCTTCAGCATTTCAGGCATGCCGGGCGCGCCCTTCGGACCTACGTTCCTGATCACTACCACATCGCCTTTCTGCACGCGGCCCGAGCTTATTCCTTTGATCAATTCAAATTCACCGTCGAAAACTCTTGCGGGACCTTCAAACTTTTCACCTTCCTTGCCCGTGATCTTGGCTACACTTCCGCCTTCCGCAAGGTTGCCATATAATATTTGCAGGTGACCCGTTGCTTTCAGCGGATTTTCCAGCGGATGAATAATATCCTGCTTGCTGAAATCCAGTTCAGGTACGTCCTGAAGGTTTTCCGCAATTGTTTTACCGGTAACGGTGAGGCAATCGCCGTGAATAAATCCTTTCGACAATAAATATTTCATCACCGCGGGCACACCGCCATATTGATGAAGGTCCTGCATCAGGTACTTTCCGCTTGGCTTGAAATCGGCCAGCATCGGCACCCTGTCGCTGATCTCCTGGAAGTCATCCTGCGTCAGCTTTATATTCACGCTCCTCGCAATGGCGATAAGGTGCAGCACCGCATTGGTACTGCCGCCCAGTGCCATCACTACGACCACCGCGTTTTCAAAAGCCTTCCTTGTCATGATGTCGGAAGGCCTGATATTTTTTTCCATCAGGTTCCTGATTGCTTTTCCGGCGGCCAGGCATTCCTGTTTCTTTTCTTCACTCAATGCAGGGTTGGAAGAAGAGAAGGGCAAACTCATACCCATCGCTTCAATGGCAGCGGCCATGGTATTGGCCGTGTACATCCCACCGCAGGCCCCTGCGCTCGGGCATGAGCGCATTACGATGTTCTTAAAGTCTTCTTCGTTGAGCTGACCAGCTATTTTTTGTCCCAGCGCCTCAAATGCTGAAATGATGTTGAGATCCTGCCCCTTGTAATGACCGGCAGCAATCGTTCCGCCATACACCATTATCGCCGGCCGGTTGAGCCTTCCCATCGCCATTACCGAACCGGGCATATTCTTGTCGCAACCGGGCAGTGCAATCAGCGCGTCGTAATATTGCGCGCCGCAAACTGTTTCGATGGAGTCGGCGATAATGTCGCGGCTCACCAGGGAATATCTCATTCCCTCGGTTCCATTGCTGATGCCATCGCTTACGCCAATGGTGTTGAAGATGAGACCAACGAGCTCATTGTCCCACACACCCTGCTTCACGATCTTCGCCAGGTCGTTGAGGTGCATGTTGCAGGTGTTGCCATCATAACCCATGCTCACAACGCCAACCTGTGCTTTTTTAAGGTCCTCTTCAGTAAGTCCGATTCCATACAGCATGGCTTGTGCAGCCGGCTGCGTTACATCCTGTGTAATTGTTCTTGAGTACTTGTTGAGTTCGTTAGACATTTAAAATGTAAAGCTTAAAAGTTAATAGTTAAACCATAAAAGAAAACCCGCCTTTTTGGGAGGCGGGTCTGATATACTTAATAAAATTAAAATTACTAGTTACCACCTCCATGCAGTACGGGAAGAATAATGACGACCACCACCACGACAGTGCTGAGGACAGTAATTATTTTATTTATTCCGTAGCTGGACATAACAGGTTTTAAAACACGAATATACTTCCGCCTTTTTATTGTGCAAAGAACTTTTTTAGATTTCGGT
>CBIGXK010000324.1:0-4640 GCA_966193805.1 uncultured bacterium
ACTGGTAACGGCGCAGCGGGAACAACATACGGTCTGCCGCGCTTTAAAAATGCCAAATTCAAAACAAGATTTCCTTTTGCAGATATCGATCTCGACGATCCTAAATTTCCGCTGAAAGTAAAAATTACCGGATGGAGCCCGTTCATTCCAACCGATGAAGACAATTCCAGCCTGCCCGTAGGCGGCATCGAATATACCTTTACGAACAATTCATCATCGTCACTCGAGGCCATCTTCTCGTTCAATACAAAGAATTTTCTCGCGGCCGACGAAGGCGATGATGCGATCACCGCCACCGCTAACGGGTTTATCCTCCATCGCTCCGGCACCACCGAAAAACCGCACCTCCAGGGAAGTATCGCCTACTTTACCGATGAACCGGGAACGGTTGTGGATCATTGCTGGTTTCGTGGCGGATGGTGGGACCCCCTCACCATGGCATGGAACACCGTTAAAGAAGCAAAGACGATCGCAAAAGAACCCGTAGAGAAAGACGCTCCGGGCGCGTCGCTCTACGTTCCGTTTACCCTCGCCGGCGGCGCCACGAAAACAATACGGCTGATGTCGGCCTGGTACGTTCCGGAATCCGACCTGCAGGTGGGGAAATATGACCTCGACGAAAAAAGGGACTGCTCGCCGGGCGAAGGATGCTGCAGCGGACCCAATGACCTCGGCGAAGGCGCTCCAAAGCAAAGTCCATCTACTAAATATAAGCCCTGGTATTCGAACCGCTTCGCGGGTATCAATAACGTGATCGATTATTGGAAAGAGAATTATTCCACGCTCCGCCGGCAGAGTTCTCTTTTCTCAGAAGCATTTTATGCGTCGACGCTGCCGCCGGAAGTGACCGAAGCCATTGCGGCCAATCTCACCATCATCAAATCACCAACGGTCCTGCGCCAGTACGACGGAAGGTTATGGAACTGGGAAGGCTGCGGCGACGAAGGCGGCTGCTGTCACGGCTCATGCACGCACGTTTGGAACTACGCGCAAGCGATCCCTCATTTGTTTCCCGCCCTTGAAAAAACTTTGCGGAACACTGAATTCTGCGAAAACCAGAATAAACTGGGCCACCAGGGATTCAGGGCAAACATGCCCATCGGTCCGCTGGTGCACGACTTTCACGCAGCAGCCGACGGGCAGCTCGGCGGCATCATGAAAGTGTACCGCGAATGGCGGACCACCGGCGATACCGACTGGTTAAGGAAGATCTACCCGATGGTGAAAAAGAGCATGGACTATTGCATCGGCGTTTGGGATCCACGCAAAAAAGGCGTGCTCGAGGAGCCGCATCACAACACCTACGACATCGAATTCTGGGGGCCCGACGGTATGTGCAGCAGTTTTTACCTGGGTGCCTTAAGGGCATTCGCAGAAATGGGGAAGTCCCTGAAGAAAGATGTGAAACCTTACGTGGAGCTTTACAAAAAAGGTAAAGCATACGTCGAAACAAAACTATTCAATGGCGAATTTTTCATCCAGGAAATAAAGGTCGAAGGACTGAACGCACCCGATCCCGCAAAAGCGAAATCATTTGGCGGCGACTATTCCCCCGAGGCGGTAACGCTGTTGAAAAAAGAGGGCCCCAAGTACCAGTACGGTACGGGTTGCCTGAGTGATGGCGTTTTGGGCGACTGGATCAGCCGGGTATGCGGACTTCCCGACATTCTCGATCCGCAAAAAATTACCAGCCATCTCCTGGCCGTACATAAGTACAACTTAAAAAAAGATCTCAGCGAACACGAAAATCCACAGCGGCCGGCTTATGCCCTCGGTAATGAAGGCGGACTCCTGCTTTGCTCGTGGCCCAATGGCGGCAAATTGTCGCTGCCGTTTGTGTACAGCGATGAAGTATGGACCGGCATCGAATACCAGGTGGCGGCACACCTCATGTTGATGGGAAGAACGGAAGAAGGGCTGGAAATTGTGAGAATAGCGCGCGACAGGTACGACGGCCGGGTCAGAAATCCTTTCAATGAATACGAATGTGGACACTGGTATGCCAGGGCCATGTCGAGCTACGGCATGATCCAGGGATTGACGGGTGTGCGCTATGATGCGGTTGATAAAACTTTGTACGTGGATTCAAAAGTGGGCAACTTTAAAACCTTTTTATCTACGGCAACAGGTTTTGGTACGGTCACTTTCAAGTCGGGCAAACCCTCGGTAGAGGTGGTGCATGGCAGCATCGGCGTAAAGAAATACAGGGTTTCGGGTAAAGAATGGCAGGCATGACATCCGTTATGAAAAATACGGTTGTGTCGTTCCGGTACGTAATGATGAATGATAAAGGCCAGGTGCTGGAAGATACCACTTCAGGTGTGCCTACCCGTTATCTTCATGGTTCGGATGACCTTTCAGCGGTGCTGCAACGGCAGATGGAAGGATTGACAGCAGGAGAAAGTACGACGGTATCCTTAAGTGAATCGTCCGGCGATTTTCGGTTCAGGGTGTTCATCGATGGCGTGCGTCCGGCAAAAGAAAATGAAGTGTTGCTGGGGTATCCCCTCGAAGTCGATTGCGACGAGGATTGTGAGTGCCATAAAAATTAGATCATGCAGGTACATCTCTTAAGCGGATTTTTGGGAAGCGGCAAAACAACGGCGATACAACAGGCTTGCCGCTCCCTGCTAAGCAGCGGTGTGAGCGTGGGCGTGATCACCAACGACCAGGGAATTAAACTGGTGGACGGGTACTTTTTCAAAAAACTCGGCATCCCGGAGCGCCAGGTGGGTAACGGTTGTTTCTGCTGCAACTATAACGATCTTGACGAAAAGATGAACGAACTCGTAGAGGAACACCATCCGCAGGTCATTTTCGCCGAATCGGTGGGCACGTGTACCGACATCGTGGCCACCGTTATGAAACCTCTTTCGCGCTACAATAAAATAGGGCACGTAACACTTACCACCGTCGCCGATGCGCGACTGCTCGAAATGGTGATCAACAACAGCAGCACGTTTGATCAGGATGTGCAATACATTTTTTTCAAGCAACTGGAAGAAGCGGGCCTCATCGTTGTGAACAAAACCGACCTTGTTGATGAAGCGTCGCTGTCTAAAATAAAAGAATACCTCTTGCGTAATTATCCCGGCAGCAATGTCATTCTTCAATGCAGTATTGTGGAAGACGGCGTTGCCGAATGGCTGGGAGTCATCTCCCAACCAGCAAAACCGGAATTGAAATCGCTGGAACTGAATTATGAAACGTATGCATCCGGAGAAGCAAAGATGGGCTACCTCGACCAGCAGCTAATGATCCGCTCATCCACCGGAAATGCCATGCATGATGTGCTTGCCGTCATCCGTGTTTTTTTGGAAAAGGTGGGAAGTGCCGGTGTGCCGGTCGGCCATCTCAAGTTTTGGCTGAACGATACGCATAAGCTGAGCTTTACGGCAACTACTTCTTCGGAATTTCCTCCGGGTAACGAAATAGAAAATGCATCGGTCTGTGCGCTCATCGTGAACGCGCGGTTGCAGGCAGAGCCCGGACAAATGTATGCCATGATGAGCGACGCCATCAAAACAACACCGGCCCATGTGGAGGTCGTCAATTCATCGTTCTTTAAACCAGGTTATCCAAAGCCTGTACACCGCATCGAAAACTAAACGTGAAAACAATTGAACAAAAAAGTTTCCATAAAAGATATTGCGAACAAGGTAGGGGTTTCAGTGGCGTCTGTTTCTTATGTACTCAATAACAAAGAAAAAGAGGCCAGGGTGGGGAAGGATCTCGCCGCGCGCATTCGCAAGGCCGCACTGGATCTCAATTACCAGCCCAACCTCATCGCCAGGAGCTTGCAGAGCGGCAGGTCGTGGACGATAGGGTTGATCGTGGCCGACATTTCCAATCCGTTCTTCAGCAGCATCGCGCGGATCGTGGAAGACGAGGCCAGCATGCACAATTACACGGTTCTTTTTGGCAGCTCGGACGAAAACGCCGAGAAATCACAAACACTCATTAATACTTTGATCAAGCGGCAGGTGGACGCGTTGATCATTGCCCCTGCAGAAAAAACGGAAGACCAGATCAAGGCGCTTCGCAAGATCAATTTTCCCTTCGTGCTGATCGACCGGTATTTTCCGAACGTGGACACCAATATTGTCCGGATCAACAACTTTGACGCGTCGTACCAGGCAGTGAAGCATCTTTATCAGAATGGCTATCGCAACATCAGCATGGTGGCGTATAATACGAATCTGCAGCACATGGCCGACAGAAAGAAAGGATTTCTGAAAGCGTTGAAGGACCACGGACTAAAGACCAATAAATTGTCTTTGCTCGAAAGCAGCTACGAGCAGTTGGATAAGGACATGGAAAAGCTGATGAAGGATGCGCTCGACAGGAAAACAAATGCGCCCGATTCGTTTTTATTTGCCACCAACTCTCTTGCCGTTAAAGGCCTGAAGGAAATTTCGAAGAGAAACATCCGCATTCCGGACGATTTGGGTGTGGTGAGCTTCGATGAAAGCGAGGCGCTCGATTTTTTTTACTCGCCGGTAACGTATATTAATCAAACCACGGACCTCATCGCCAAGGAAGCAGTGAATATGCTCGTCAGGCAGATGAAAGCCGTTAAAGAAGATAAGCTGAAAATTAAGCCTGAACAAACGGTGATCAATGCCACGCTGGTGGTGCGA
>CBIGXK010000325.1:0-4616 GCA_966193805.1 uncultured bacterium
CGGTTATCTGCCGTTGTCCATTCATCCTTATCTTTCAGGATCACCATCATATCACCTGCTTCGAAGGGCATTGGATCGGTGGGAATTTCGGCACTACCTATTTTCGTCACCACCTTCTCTACTTCGGGAAATTTATCCAGCAAAATGCTGGTGGCCTGCTGGGTATATTTGATCGTATGATTGAGGTTGCTGCCGGTAAGCAATCTTGTTTCCACGGCAAAATCACCTTCTTCGATCTCTGGTATAAATTCTCCTCCCATGCGCGAAAGCACAGACAGCGAAAGCACAAACAATACAAGTGTAACAGCAATAACAGCAAAAGGATACCGCAGTACGCTGCGAAGCATCGGCTGATATTTTCTTTCGAGCCAAACGGTCATTTTATCTGCCAGGCTCTGCTTGTGCCTAAGCTTTCTGTTCAGCAGCAACGCGTTCATCATCGGCACGTAGGTAACCGATAAAATAAATGCGCCGAGTATCGCAAACGCAACGGTATAAGCCATGGGCTGGAACATCTTGCCTTCAATGCCTTCGAGCGAGAGGATGGGCAGGTAAACGATCAAAATAATGATCTGGCTAAATACGGCAGACCTGATAGTGCCACCGGTAGAACGGATGACCTCTTCATCCATTTGGGGTCCTGAAATACTCGTAAGGCTCCTGAATTTTTTTGAATGGGAAAAACGGTGAAGGATGGCTTCTACAACGATCACCGACCCATCCACGATCAACCCGAAATCGATCGCTCCCAAACTCATCAGGTTGCCACCCACGCCAAACTGGTTCATCAGGATAATGGCAAATAACATCGACAGGGGAATGACTGACGACACAATCAACCCCGCACGAAGGTTGCCCAGGAAAAAAACGAGCACGAGCACAACGATTAACGCGCCTTCGATTAAGTTGTGCTGCACAGTGTCGATCGCACTGTTGACCATTTTGGTGCGGTCGAGGAACGGCTCGATGATCACGCCTTCGGGAAGCGACTGCTGGATGGTCGCTATTTTTTCTTTCACGCGCGCTACCACCTCCGAAGAGTTCTCACCCTTCAGCATCATCACCACCGCACCGGCCACTTCGCCCTTATCATTATATGTCATCGCCCCATACCTGATCGCTGCGCCGTAACCAACGGTGGCTACATCGCGGATCAGCAGCGGCAAGCCGTTGTCAAGCGTTTTCACTACTATTTTTCCCAGGTCGTCGAGACTTACTGCCAGTCCTTCACTGCGTATATACAAGACAGTTGGTCCTTTTTCGATGTAGGCGCCTCCTGTGTTCTGGTTATTTTTTTCCAGTGCGGCGAACACGTCTGCGATGGTGATACCATATGCCTTCAGTTGCTGGGGCCTTACGGCAATTTCATATTGTTTTAACTGACCGCCGAAGCTGGAGACTTCCGCAACTCCCGGTGTGCCCATTAGTTGGCGGCGGACCGTCCAGTCCTGGATAGTGCGCAGTTGCATCGCGTCGTACCTGTCTTCGTATCCTTTTTTGGGCCGAACGACATATTGGTAAATTTCTCCCAGGCCCGTGGAAACCGGCGCCAATTCCGGCGAGCCGATACCTTCAGGGATTTCTCTTTGTACCTGCTGCAGCCGCTCGCTGATCTGCTGGCGCGCCCAGTACAGGTCGGTTTCATCGGTAAAGACGATGGTGATCAAAGAGAGGCCGAACCTCGAAAAGCTTCTGATCTGTTTGAGGCCGGCTATATTACTGCAGCTTTGCTCGATCGGAAAAGTGATGAGGCGTTCCACATCGGGTGCGCCCAATGAGGGTGAAACGGTGAGCACCTGCACCTGGTTGTCGGTAATATCCGGCATGGCATCGATCGGCAGCCGGGTTACTTCAAAGCTTCCCCAAATAACGAGGGCAACGACAAACAGTGAGATGATCAGTTTATTATGTACAGAAAAGCTGATGATCTTATTCAACATAGTGATAAGAATAATTTAGGCACGCGCCCAAACGGACCGTTGCCGGCACGTTGGCGTGCAGATAATAAATGAGGGATAAATCAATAATCAATCAACAGGTCTGCTTCGGAGGGCGAAACAGCGAGGCGAGATGGGCATCCTGGCGAAAAGGCTCGTTAATGTCGCAGTGGGCAACGATTAGCGGGGTGGATGGACGTTTGAGCTGAATTTTATGAACGGCCAGGTAATAGGCAGAATAAACAATGGTTTCATTTTTAAAGGGGAGTTGCCTGTCGCGGTCATCATCGTCGTCGTTCAGGTCATCGCCCCAGTAATGCATTGCCAGGAAGTCGATAAAAGCGAGGTGATGGTTACGTTGCTGGTGTTCCTGGAAGTGCTGCAGCAGCGTGGGTATTTTGCACAATTGGGAAAATGGAAGCGTGTTAAGCATCAATATCGTGACCAATACATATGCGCTTACCCTTACCATGGCGGCAAAAATACAGCAATTCCTTCTCAGAAAATTAATCCATCACAAATTGTCCATCCTTGTAGATTACCCTTTCCTTTCCATCGGATAGCGTTGCGGTCACTGTTCTGTTGGTGGTGCTGATGATGTCGGTATGTACTTTCGGGCAGCTATTGTACCCCATTTCTGCCCATTGCTCCTCTGTTACCGCAGCCATGTCACCGGTGTAAGTGTCTTTATAAGCATTGCCCAGCGCAATATGCGTGTTGCCATATTCGCCGCCCATATTTTCGTCGAAAAGCGTTGTGGCCATAAACTTTGTAATGCGCGAGTGCCGCCGGTCGGTCAGTGAGAACTCTCCCACCTTGTCGGCATTTTCCTGCGCGATCATTTCTTTCAATGCCGCTTCATTTTCTGTAGCCGACGAAGATACAACTATACCGTTTTCAAATTTTAACGACACGCCGCTGATCCGCTTTCCTGCATAATACAATGGTTGGTTAAACCGGATGGCGCCCTGGGTTCCGCGCCAGTCGGGCGAGGTGAATATCTCAAAACTCGGGATGTTTTTCCCGCCGCCGCTCAGCCATTTTCGGTTGGCGCCGATGCGAATGGTGAGGTCAGCATCGTCGCCTTTAATATGTAGCGTTTCGATTGGCAGGGCATCGAGTTTATCCTTAATATCCTCGATCTGTTTTTGCACCGCTTTCCATTTTGCTACAGGGTCGGTTTCCTGAAGGTAGCAGGCCTCGATGATCTGGTTCCAGTAATCTTCCAATGAAAGCCCGGCTTCTGCCGCCATGGACGAGGTGCCATACAGGCAAAGTGACCAGGACAGTTTTCCCTGCTGTTCTTTCTTTTCCCGCATTTGCATATAAGGAGCGCGTGCGCTGAGCATACGGCTGATCTTTGCAGCCGGCAGTCCTTCCAAATAATGGATATCCGGTTCGGCAACAATAAACAAAATGTGGTCGGTGGCTTCTACGATACCTTTCCAGTAGGGCGTTGCGAAGAAACCGATCTGCTCGTCCGACCCGTTTTCCAGCACGTATCTCGAAAGGCTTTTTTCGCGGGTATTGTCCGGCAGGTAATTGGTGATCAGGTTGCCGCCGGCGGCATAGATCTCGCGGGCAATTGCCAGGTACAAATCTTTGGTACACTCCTGCCCTACCAGGAACACGGTATCACCTTTGTTTATGCCATGTCCGTTGTTGAGCGCGTAATGCACCATTACTTTCGCGTAGTTGTTGAGCAGACTTTCTTCAAGTTGAAACATATCCATGAATATTTGACTCCCGCGAAATTAGGGTAGAAAAGTTTTGGGTGCAGATGAAATGAAATAAAATAAAGCAACAGCTAAAGGTATCGCCTAAGGCCACGGCAGTATGTAGCGTTCTTTCTGCCGACAAACTAACGGCAATTTAAGTATTGAAAAACTAGTTCAAGAGAATTAGAGAACTACACCAACCCGGAATTACCACTCGATGGTCCACTGGCTTTGGTCGTTCACAAAATAGGCAAGTCCGTTGCTCATATGGTGAAGAGGCTTTCCCTGTTTATTCGAGGTGGTTTTGATCTCATACACGCGCACGCCATTATTTTCCCTGGTAAGGTAGTTGATCAGGGCGGCAGTGGTAGGCGGTATTTCATGCAGCCACTGCTCCTCATTTTCTTTTACAAACGCCTGGCTCATACATTTTTTGATAAAGTTACAAATAAACCGTGCCAGCCCCCGGCCAATCCTTATTCTGTTCGCAAACTCTTTACAGGGTTGGCGATGCCCGCTTTGATCGCCTGGAAGCTGATCGTAATAAATGCAATAAGAACAACCATCGTGCCGGCGAGTAAAAACACCGGCCATGAAATAGCTGTGTGGTACGCAAAACCCTGCAGCCATGTATGCATAACGAGCCACGCCACCGGCGATGCAATGATGAAGGCAACCAGCACGAGCCTGATAAAATCCATCGACAGCAGGCGAACAATATTTGACACGCTGGCGCCTAGTACTTTTCGTACACCGATCTCCTTTGTCCGTTGGATCGTGGCGTAAGAAGAAAGTGCGAGCAGTCCAAGGCAGGAAATAAAGATCGCGAACACAGCAAAATTAAAAAACAGCAAACCAAAATGTTCCTCCGCCCTGTATTGCCTGTTGAAATAGTCGTCGAGAAAATTATACTCGAAAGGCCTGTTGGGAATGGTTTCTTGCCATGTGCGTTCTATGTCCT
>CBIGXK010000326.1:0-4582 GCA_966193805.1 uncultured bacterium
CCTGTACAGCGCCTTTACGCACTACTGCGGCTTTAAAATCAATTCAGGCGAATACAAGCTGATGGGACTGGCGCCATATGGGAAACCGAATTATGCAGATATCATACGGAAAGAACTGATCGATATTAAAGAGGACGGTTCGTACCGTCTCAACATGAAATATTTCGGATACATTGAATCTAACACGACCATCAATGAAAACTTTGCGCAGTTGCTCAATGGCGGGGCACGCAAACCCGAAACCCGCATCACGCAAAAGGAGATGGACATCGCGGCTTCAATACAACTGGTGACCGAAGAAGTGATGATAAAACTTGCGCGCCATGCACGCTCGCTTACCGGGTCGCCTAACCTTTGCCTGGCAGGAGGCGTTGCACTCAACTGTGTGGCCAACGGAAAAATTCTCAGGGAAAATATTTTTGACAACGTTTGGATCCAGCCCGCCTCGGGCGATGCCGGCGGGTCGCTGGGTGCCGCACTCCTCGCGGCTCACCGGCACTACGGATTCAGGAAAAAAGAAGTTGCTCCGGGCACCGATACACAAAAGGGCACTTACCTCGGTCCCGCCTATTCGGAAAACGAAATCGGGGCCTTTCTTAACAGGCACGGCTACCCGCACAAGCGCTATGACAACGCAGCAGAAAGAAACGAAGCGCTGGCAAAAGCACTCGACGATGGCAAGATCATCGGCTATTTTGATGGAAGGATGGAATTCGGCCCCCGCTCATTGGGTGCAAGATCGATTATCGGGGATGCAAGAAATAAATCCATGCAATCGCAGATGAACCTGAAGATCAAGTATCGCGAATCGTTCCGGCCCTTCGCTCCCGCAGTGTTGGCCGAAGATGCCCGCGAATATTTCGATCTTGACACTGCGAGTCCGTACATGCTGCTCGTGGCGCCCGTTACAGAAAGCAGAAGGATTGTCAACGACTCCCGTGAAGAGGATGAAAATATGATTAACATCATCAATCGCGAACGATCGGATGTGCCCGCGGTTACCCATGTAGATTACAGCGCCAGGGTGCAAACTGTTCATCGCGACACGAAACCCGATTTTTACGACATGATTAAAACATTCAAAGAGACGACCGGTTCATCGATTATCGTCAACACCTCTTTTAATGTAAGGGGCGAGCCCATTGTTTGCTCACCCAAAGACGCCTACCTGTGTTTTATGAGAACCGAAATAGATATCCTGGTACTTGGAAATTTCATCCTGCACAAGGCGGAGCAAAAGGCGCTTGTCAATGATGAAAACTGGAAACTGGAATATGAACTGGATTAATCAGAATGAATATGCATAGCCAGATTAGAAAATTTTTCGACAAACATATTGCCCGGTTGCACACCGAGCACGCCGCCGGAAACCTACCCACCCTCGACCTCGGGTTCGGTTCGCCCGCAGACAGTTACTTCACCGAACCGCTGCATGCCGGACAACTGTACCTCACCAACATTCCTTTTGACAACGCCGGGGCATTGCAAATCTATCTCGAAGACTTCTGGAAGGATGAACCCCGGCTCCTTCAACTGGTGCCGGACCTTGTAAAGCTGGCGTTTGCTTTAAAAGAAGAAAACCGTGAGCAGTCTGCCGAACTATCGCCCTTCGTATATGCGATGTTCTGAGTTTCCGTATATTCGAATACACCCCGCACCACTTTGTTTCACTCCAAAACAAAAACGATGCTATGAAAAATCCAAGAACTCTTTGGCTCACCTTCATCATTGTTGTTACCGCGTCATTCATTGTCCTCAGCTATTACGGCTATGAACTCTACCACAAGGCACCGCCAATACCGCAAAAAATAGTGACAACGGAAGGCAAACAGGTGTTCACTGCAACAGACATCAAAGACGGGCAAAATGTATGGCAATCGATCGGCGGACAGGAAGTGGGTTCCATTTGGGGACATGGTTCTTATGTGGCGCCCGACTGGACCGCAGACTGGCTGCACCGTGAAGCACTCCACATGCTCAACAGGATGTCGGACTCGACCTATCAAAAACCTTACGACGACATCCTGCCCGAACAAAAGGCGTTCCTGGAAAAAAAGCTGCAACTCGAAATTCGAAAAAACACATACGACCCTAACACCGGAACCATCACCGTTTCGCCCCTGCGAGCCGATGCCATTGAAGCGGTTAGCGAGTATTACGCGGGACTGTTCATGAATGACCCTGAACTGGCTTCATTAAGAAACGCATACTCCATACCCGAAAATACGGTCAAGGACGAAGGCAGGATGCGACAAATGAATGCGTTCTTATTCTGGGCGTCATGGGCGTGCATTACCCATCGGCCGGGTTCCGACGTTACTTACACCAATAACTGGCCACCCGACGAAATGATCGGTAACAAGCCTACCAACGACCTTATCCTGTGGACCGGCTTCAGCGTTATCGTACTGCTTGCCGGTATTGGCATCCTCGTATTTTACCACGCCACTTCGAAAGAAGAAAAGATAGACGAGTCGCAACTGCCGAAGCGGGATCCGCTGCTGGGCATCGCCGCCACGCCATCCATGCGTGCAACACTCAAATATTTCTGGGTCGTCACGATTCTTATCGTTGTGCAGATATTGATGGGCATCATTACCGCGCACTATGGCGTTGAAGGAAATGGATTTTATGGACTATCCATTGCCAATTTGATTCCCTATTCGGTGTCACGAACCTGGCACGTGCAATTGGGTATATTTTGGATAGCTACTTCCTGGTTGGCAACAGGGCTGTACATGGCGCCGGCTGTTTCGGGCTATGAACCAAAATTTCAGAAGGCCGGCGTAAACTTCCTCTTTATTTCGCTCATCATCATTGTAGGCGGTTCAATTATCGGACAATGGATGGGCATCATGCAAAAGCTTGGTCTTGTTGAAAATTTCTGGTTCGGCCACCAGGGCTATGAATACGTGGATCTCGGCCGCTTCTGGCAGATATTCTTGTTTATCGGTTTATGGCTATGGTTAATACTCATGTACCGTGCATTGGCGCCCGCCATCAGGGGAAAGTCCGCAGACAGGAACCTGCTGATCATGTTTTTGATAGCCTCAACGGCGATTGCTCTTTTTTACGGAGCAGGATTGATGTGGGGCCGGCAAACAAACCTGGCACTAGCCGAGTACTGGCGCTGGTGGGTCGTACATCTCTGGGTGGAAGGATTTTTTGAAGTATTTGCCACCGTGGTGTCCGCATTTCTATTCGTTCGCATGGGCTTGCTGGAAATGCGCACGGCTTCTCTCAGCGTGATCTTTTCGACCATTATTTTCCTGTCGGGCGGCATTCTCGGCACGTTCCATCACTTATATTTTTCAGGAACGCCAACCGCAGTGTTGGCTTTAGGCGCCACGTTCAGCGCGCTTGAAGTTGTACCGCTGGTGCTGATCGGATTTGAAGCGTGGGGCAATTACCAGATGAGCAAATCCACCTCGTGGGTGAAGGCCTATAAGTGGCCCATCTACTGTTTTATTTCCGTTGCCTTCTGGAATTTCCTGGGCGCGGGAATATTCGGGTTCGTGATCAATCCCCCGATCGCGTTGTATTACATGCAGGGTCTAAATACAACTCCGGTACATGGACACGCCGCCCTGTTCGGTGTTTATGGCATGCTCGGCATCGGCCTGATGCTTTTTGTGCTGAAAGGACTGTATAGCCGGTATGTGTGGAAAGACGGGTTGATAAAATTCGCCTTCTGGAGCATTAACATCGGCTTGTTGCTGATGGTGGTGATAAGCCTGTTGCCCGTGGGCTTTATGCAAACGGTAGCCAGTGTTGAACGCGGCATGTGGTATGCGCGGTCCGCCGAATTTATGCAGCAACCCTTGCTGCAAACTTTCCGGTGGTTAAGAGTAATAGGCGACACTATTTTTGGATTGGGCGCACTGGCTTTGGCACTGTTCGTATTTGGACTCAGAACGGGGTTGTCGGTCGACAAGTCGCGGGTGGACGTATCAGAAGAAAAATATCCTTCTGTTGGTAAACCGTTTTGATGAACAACTTCACTTGTTCAAAAAATTTCTGCCTTCCGGCGATATCATGGCGTAGCTCCAGGGTGGATCGAAGGTTACCTGTATCTGCACATCATAACCCGGAAAACGATCGTTGAGGTTGTTGGTTACACCTTCTACAATGGACTCGCCCATAGGGCAAAACCTTGTGCTCAACGTCATGAGTACCTGGATCCTTTTCGGCCGCTCATCAAACGTTAGTTCGTATAGGAGGCCCATATCCACGATGTTCAGTCCTATTTCGGGATCCATAACATTCTTAAGACTCAAAAGAGCCGCTGCAATTTGGGATGTATCGTTTGCGTTGACGTTCATAATTTTTTTCGCTTGTGAAATACCACTTTAAATACGTTTAGATTATACAGAAACGCACAACAAATCAAGAGCCCGGCACCGGTAGCCATCAAAAAACGGTTTTCAACTAAGACACCGGCCGCAAAGCCTGCAAACCCAGCGAGATAACAAACCGCCGTGCCATTGAATATTTTCGGGCTGAACAAATCTTTGGGTGTGGGAGTCTTTCCAACACCGGCTGTCGCCTGGTACACGCGGTTCCATATTATAAATGGCAGCGT
>CBIGXK010000327.1:0-4546 GCA_966193805.1 uncultured bacterium
ACGGAAAATATGTCGCCTTTGTTCTGCCTCAATAATCTTTTGTTAATCAGCGAACTGTCTTTGCCGGAAGAGAGTTTGAAAATGGTGGGATTGAGGAGCGGGTTGTCTTTGACGAACTGTTCTGCCTGCTGCAGCGTGTTTATTTTCTGAAACTTTTCGGTTACGGTTTCCTGTGCCAGGAGTGGCAGGGAAAAAAGCAGGAACAAGCCTGCAAAGCTGTACTTCATAATTTATTTTTTACGCCTTTGGGGCCAGTTCTGCCCCGAAAACCTATAGATGAAGTTATTGATTTTTGGAGCATTCCGTGTGGCCATAAAGAAAGGGAGCAGAATAAAAATTGAATCTTATTCTTGCTCCCCTTTTATGAAATAGCAGTGCGAAAAAAGCCTTTAAAAAAGTCTTCAAAGGGACCTAATTGCCATCCGGCACAGGTGTGTACCTGAGGTATGGCTTTATCACCTGAACTCCTTTGGGATATTTTGCTATCGCCTCTTCTGTACTTATCGAACCGGCTACGATCACGTTCGTTCCCGGTTGCCAGTCTACGGGGGTGGAAACGCCATGTTTAGCGGAAACCTGGAGTGCATCTATCGCCCTCACTATCTCATTGAAGTTGCGGCCAATAGCGGCCGGATAAGTGAGCATAAGCCTTAATTTTTTATCGGGGTCGATGATAAACACGGACCTGACGGTGGCAGTTGTCGAAGCGGCGGGATGAATCATGTCATAAAGCCGGGCGACAGACCGTTCGGGGTCGGCGATTAAGGGAAAATCGACGGTGGTTTCGTGAACTTCATTGATGTCAACAACCCAGTTGGCATGGTCCTTCACGGTATCAACGCTGACGACCAGCGCCTTCACGTTTCTTTTTTTGAATTCTTCGCTGAGTTGTGCAGTTCTGCCTATTTCGGTGGTACATACAGGCGTGAAGTCGCCGGGATGTGAAAGAAGGAGACCCCAACTGTCTCCCAGGTAATCATAAAAATCAATCTTGCCAATGGTGGTGTCTGCTGTAAAATTTGGAACAGTATCACCGAGTCTGAGTGTCATATTCTTGTTTTGTTCCAAAGTTACCTGTGTTGGTTGGTGACTGGTGGTGCTTTTCGCTGATTCAGTGGCACTTTTCATGGTACCGCGTCACCATGCATTTTTCAGGTCCTTATTAAACCGTTCGGGAACGATGATATCGCCTTTATTCCAATTGTCTGAGTAGCGTATGAAAAATGATAACCAGATGGTTCTTGATAATCGCATGAGCAATGGTTGAATCACCACGAGCAAAAAGGCATTGACGCCCATCCACCAGAAAAACCGGTTGTCGTGAAGCGAAAAACCTATGATCAGCCACCATAAGATAAATGTAGCAGTACTTAATGCCACTGCAAGCGCATAGCTCACATAACTGGTACCGTAATAGAATCCGGGCTCCATGTCGGTGGTTTGGCCGCACACCGGGCAGTTTTCATTCATCCGCATGAATGTTTTCAGCTTGTAGGCATTTTTTTCCTTAAATAATTTTCCTCTCCTGCATCGGGGGCAATTATTGCTGAGGATCGCGAATAATTTGTTCGGCCTGGTTTTGTCTGCACACATGGTAATTTATTTTTCGAGTTTTTTCCGGAATTCCTCGGGTGTGGTACCGGTGTATTTTTTAAAGAATCTCGTGAAATAGGAATTGTCCTGGAAATTCAGGTCATAAGCAATTTCGGTAATGGTCATGCCTTCGTTGGTGAGGAGTCTTTTTGCTTCGAGCAGAATGCGGTCCCTGATCACGTCGCCTGCCGTTTTACCCAGCAGATCCTGGCACAGCGCATTCAGGTGGTTGGGCGTTACGTACAGCAGCTCTGCGTATTCTTTCGGCAACTTTATCAGCCGAAATTGCTTATCGATCAATTGCTTAAAATTTCTCAACAGCATTTGCTTCTGCTGCGGAAAGTTCTTGATCTTTTTATTATTGCAACACCTGTCTACAATGATAAAAAGCTCCAGTAGCTTCAGGCGTATCATGTCGAGGTTCTGCTCTATACTTTCGTTGATTTCTTCGAGCATGGATTCGAAAAGAGCCACCGTTGCATCGTGTGCCGTTATGGGCAGGTTATACACACCTTCCTCACTGTTTCCCGAGAAAAACCGGAATCGCTCGAGGTACTGGCCATTTTGCAGGAACGACGTGAACAGCGACTCGTTAAAATGAACGATGTAGCCGTCCACATTACCCTGAAAATGCCAACTGTGCACCTGCCCCGGCGCCATAAAATATATTTGGAAGGGCGTAACAGGAAACTTTTCGAAATCGATGGTGTGCGAACCTTTTCCTTTGGTGAACATCACCAGATGGTAAAACGAATGCCGGTGCGCACGATACAGGTTGTTGTAATGCTGGTCGAGGTAAGCGCGAAACCTGCTGATGAGCAGACCGCGCTGTTCGCTTTGCCTGTCTATACTGCAGATGTCATAAACCGGGAATGTTTTGCGCATGCTTGTGAAACTATCCTGCAAAGGTCGCCATAAAGCGCCTGGAAACATTGGATTAAAAGTGCCATTCGTGGTACTTTTTACTGATTGGGTTAATTCCAGGGTTACAGGGATGTTAGTCGAATACGATGGTTTTGTTGCCCGACACAAAAATGCGGTCATCGAGCAGCATTTGCAGGGCATCTGCCAGTACCGATTTTTCCACCTCGTGGCCCGCTTCGACCATGTCTTCCAGGGTGTTGTGGTGTGCCACGGGAATGATCTGCTGGCTGATGATGGGCCCATCGTCGAGCGCGTTATTAACGATGTGGGCGGTGGCGCCAATCAGTTTAACGCCTCTTTCAAACGCCTGGCGGTACGGGCTGGCGCCCTTGAATGCCGGGAGAAAGGAATGGTGAATATTCACGATGCGTTGTTCGAAAGCCGAAACGAATGCCGGTGAAAGTACCCTCATGAATTTTGCCAGTACGAGATAATCGGGGTTGTATGAACCGATGGTTGAAATTATTTCCTTTTCAAACTCCTCCTGTGATTTGCCTGCATGTGAAATGAAATGGAAGGGAACGTCAAATTTTTCGGTGATAGGCTTTAGCGTATCATAGTTGCCAATCACCGCCTGTATATTCGCGCGCAGCTCGTTAAAGTGATGGCGCACCAGCAGGTCGGCGAGGCAGTGATGTTCTTTTGTGACAAGCACCACGATGTCTTTCTTTCTTACCGGAACAAGCGTTACTTCGGCATTTGCCGGCAACGTGGCAATAAGGTCAGCATGCAATGAAGGATCCAGGTCGCCGTCAATTTCGAGGCGCGCGAAAAAAGTATTAGTCGCGGTGTCAACGAACTCCCGCATTACGACGATATTGTGACCGTTGGAATAAAGAACGCCCGTAATGCCTGCGATAAGTCCTTTGCGGTCGCCGCATTTAATGCGGATGACATTATTTTTAACCATGTGATTCACAAAAATAATCGAACGACACAAACGGCACCTAAAATTTTATAACGGCAATGCTCAGTAACCAAACGTTTGGTGAGGCGATGAAACCCGGGTAGGGAAGTCGAAGTAACATTCATTCTGCACATTTAAATTTATCTCCGCATACGGTGCCGCATGGCACGATATTTATGCCTCTTTAAGGCTAAGTCAGTATATCCTTTCAGGAAGATTTAAAACGGTGGGTCATGTGGAGACGAAAACTAACCAGGGGGAACCCTTTTCTTCTGAACTTCGCTATTTTTTTAATAACCAGTTTATTTCCAACTTTTTTAAATGCCGAAGATGCGCGCCCGCAGATACCGATCCACGGTAAGGTAACGTCTGCGCTCGACCAGCAGCCGCTGGAAGGTGTGTCCGTTACGGTGAAGGGTTCCTCAACGGGAACATCAACCGATGCCGAAGGAAATTTCAGTATCAATGTAGATCCCAACGCAACACTCGTTTTTTCGTTTGTAGGTTTCGAACAAATGGAAGTGCCGGTACGCGGCCGCGCCACTATAGACGTTGTGATGCAGATGGAGATTGCCACGCTCACCGAAACGGTAGTGACAGCTAATGCCATCCGGCGCGACAAAAGCTCACTTGGCTATTCGGCGCCGGTAATACGAAGCGACGAACTGCTGGCGGGCCGGAGCACCAGCCCCATCAGCGCACTGCAGGGTAAAACGGCGGGCGTTAACATCACCAGTACCGCATCGGCGCCGGGAAGTTCGTCGAGGATCGTACTGCGCGGCGGTTCTTCCATATCGGGAAACAACCAGGCGCTGATGGTGGTTGACGGCGTACCCATAGACAATTCCGACTTCCTGGGCGGAAGTGACGTTCGCACTACGCAATCATCCGGTAACGTTGACCCGCGCAGCACGGTGAACTTCGGCAACCGCGGCAATGATATCAACCCCGAGGATATTGAATCCATCACTGTATTAAAGGGCCCGGCGGCAGCCGCGCTTTACGGATCGCGCGCCTCCAACGGAGCCATCATCATCACCACAAAAACAGGCAAGCGTGGTGGCAAAAAGAAGAATGAGATTCGCCTGAGCTCAACAACCACCTTTTCGAATGTTCTTAAAC
>CBIGXK010000328.1:0-4540 GCA_966193805.1 uncultured bacterium
GTTTATAGCTGCATATGAATTCAGAAAGAATCTGGGAACTGCTGGCAAAGAAAAAAACAGACGAGTTAAATGCTGACGAACTTGCTGAGCTGGAGGAATTGGTGCGCGATACTCCCGGAACCGTTACCAATGAAATTATGGACAAGGTGTGGGAAACACCACTCCGGTCACTGCCCGAAATGAACCCGGGCAGCGATACCTGGAACCGTATTCAAAACCGCATCAACCGGCCCTCCCGCGTATTGGCCATGAAACCATGGATGGCGGCCGCTGCCATTACGGCAATCGTTGCCACAACGGTGTTATTTTATTTCAACAGAACCATACCATCTGGCGACGTTGCAGCGAATATCCAAAACAGGATCACCACCGAACCCCTTTCGAAAACAAAAATTGAGCTGCCCGACGGTACGCAGGTATGGCTCAACGGCAGTAGCCAGCTCACTTATAACTCAGACGAGTTTGGAAAGAAAAACCGCGAGGTGCAACTGAGTGGCGAAGCATTTTTTGATGTGGTCAGAAACACCGAACGCCCTTTCATCATTCATACCGGCCCGATCAACATAACGGTAAAGGGAACCGCCTTCAACGTTAAGGCATACCCGGGGCAAAAAAATATTGAAACGGCACTGATACGCGGGCTCATCGAAATCACTACCGACCAGGACCCTGAGCGCAAGATACTCGTGCGCCCCAACGAGAAAATTATCTTTCCCATTACTCCGCCGGCATACACTGAAATTCCGGAAAATAAGGAAGACAATTCGCTTTACACCATCACCCGCCTCCACAAAGATGTACATGAAGTACTTCCCGAAACCGTGTGGATGAAGAAAAAGCTGCAGTTCAATAACGAAACGTTCGAAGAGCTGGCGCCCAAGCTGGAGAGCTGGTATGCCGTAACCATTCATTTTCGCGATTCGGCCATCACGTCGAAACGATTTTCCGGTGTGATCGAAAAAGAAACCCTCGAGCAAACGCTGCAGGCGATGAAAATCGCCTCCACATTCAATTATGCCATTAAAAATGATGAAGTATTGATATCAAAATAATTTGTCAACCCCAAACGATTGCCTATGACATAGAAAAATAGCCATACAAAAAGGGAGATGTTTGCCCATCTCCCTGCGAAGCTAAAACGGGAGCAGCGCCTTGAAGAGCAGCATCCCTATTCTCTAACTTTCATTCTCAATATATGAAAAAAAAGCTTGCGCGCAAGCCGACCAGCGACTGGCCACCCTTCGTGAGGGTCCTGTTTTACATGAAACTAACTGCAATCATATTATTGGTTACCTGCCTGCATGTAAGCGCCAGGAATTTTGCGCAAAATAAGATAACGCTCACCCTCGATAACGTTGAACTGAAAAATGCGATCACCTCTATCCAGCGGGTCAGCACTTTCCGGTTTATTTATAATGACGACCTCTTACCCCGCGGACTCAAAGTTTCGGTGAAAGCCAACAACGCGTCCATCAACGAAGTGATGGACAGTATTCTCGCATCAACAGAACTCACCTATAAAGTATTGGACGACGACCTGGTGGTCATTGCCGCCGACGAAGTAAGATCCGGTTTACGGGCGCTGGTTACCGGAGTGGTGCGCCTGCGAAGCCAGGATGGAACGCTGGTTTCGCACGAAGGCGTTTCTGTTATAGAAAAAGGCACTACAAACGGAACAGTAACCGGCAGCGACGGCTCGTTTACACTGAATGTAAGCGATGCCCGCGCCACACTGCAATTTTCCTATATCGGTTACCAAACGCGCGAACAGGAATTGGATGGACAAACAACAGTTAATGTAGTGCTCGACGCCGAACAGAAACAATTGCAGGATGTGGTGGTAACCGCATTGGGCATAACCCGGCAGCGCCGTACGCTTACTTATTCGACCCAATCGCTGAAAGGATCGGACTTGAGTGGCACCCGCGAGGTGAACCTGACAGATGCCATGAACGGAAAGATTGCTGGCCTCGTCATTAGCAAAACCAATACCGGACCGGGCAGCTCAAACAGGATCATCTTCCGGGGTAACCGTTCCATTTCCGGTTCCAACCAGCCACTCATCGTGGTGGATGGCGTGCGCATCGACAACGATTCAAAGGCGCTGGCCGATGTGACCCTCTTTGGTGCGCGCGACAACGGCGACGGGCTTTCCAACATCAACCCGGATGATGTGGAATCGATGACCGTGCTGACCGGCGCATCTGCCGCGGCGCTGTATGGATCGGATGCAGCTAATGGCGCGGTGATCATCACGACCAAAAAAGGAAAGTCGGGGAACGGTATCGGCGTACATATATCCAGCTCGCTGATGATGGAGAACCCGATGGTACTTCCAAAACTGCAAAATATTTACGGCCAGGGTAACGGCGGCAACTTTGCAGAAAACGTTGAAGACAGTTGGGGACCGGCAATGACGGGCCAACAGGTAGCCGACTGGACAGGCAAGACGCAGCCGCTGGCGCCGCAGGCCGATAATTTTAAAGACTTTTTTGAAACAGGAACAGAGCTCATCAACTCGCTATCTATTTCAACCGGCAACGAAAAATCACAAACGTATTTTTCGTACACCAATACGCTCAGCAAAGGAATTATACCGAACAATGAGTTCAGGAGAAATAATTTAAACCTCCGCCAAACCGTTCAGCTCACCAATAAATTATCACTCGACGTAAAAGCGAATTATATCCGGGAACGCGTAAATAACCGGCCGATGACGGGCGCTGCCAATCATGCCATGGCCACTTTATTCGCGATGCCAAGAAGCCTGCGGTTAAGTGACGTCCGCGATTTTGAAACCCTTAATTCCGACGGCACGCTTACACAAAACTATTGGGCGCCGCCTACGCCGTCGTTCCAGAATCCTTACTGGAGTGTGTACCGCAACCTCCGCGAACGGAACCGCAACCGCTTCATCGGGCTGATCGGTTTGCGATACCAACTGCTTCCGGAATTAAGCATACAGGTGAGAACCAGCCTCGATCATTACACCGACCACAGTGAAGAGAAGGACTACAACAACACCTTCTGGCTCACCGATTATCCCGGCCAGGGAAACTACATTGTCGATAAAGAAGCGAACCAGTTGTTCACCAACGACCTGCTGGTGAGTTTCAATAAACAGCTAAATCCTTTGTTCAACCTCACGGTAAACGCGGGCGCCAGCCTCGAACAATTCAGCTATGATCGCACTATCGCGAACGCACAGGGTTTGAATGCACCTAATTTGTTTGCCCTGAGCAACGCCGTTTCCATTTCGCCTAACATCGCCAACTATTATCCCGAGCCGCCTTTCCAGCGTACAGAAAAACAATCGGTTTACGCCTCGGCGCAAATTGGTTATAGAAATTACCTGTTTCTGGATTTGACCGGCCGCAACGACTGGAACTCTACATTGCCGGTTGATAATGCGTCTTATTTTTTCCCCTCGGCAGGCATAAGCGCTATTATAAGCGACATGATCACAATGCCCTCCTTTATTTCCTTACTGAAATTGAGGAGTTCCTATGCCTTTGTTGGAAACGGCACCCGGTTCAACCAGTTGAAGCCTTCTCACCAGTTGGTTCCCGGCGGTAATGGCGGGTTCCTGAATTTAGACAGAACGTTGCGCAATGCGAACCTGAAACCCGAGCAAACAAGATCGTTCGAAGCCGGTTTGGAGCTGAGCCTGTTCAACGACAGGTTTGCGCTTGAAGGAACCCTTTACAAGACGAATACAGTCAACCAGATTCTGGAGATCGGCGTTCCCAATCCATCGGGCTATGCTTCGCGAATTATTAACGCCGGAAATATAGAAAACAAAGGTGTTGAATTAATGCTGCTGGCGAGCCCGGTGCAACGCGGCAACTTCAGGTGGAACATTGCGGTCAACTTTGGCGCGAATAAAAATAAGGTGCTGCGGCTGGACAGCTTACAGAAAATGCCACCGCTTTCATCGCCCGAAACACTGGGCATGATAGTGGCCGAAGAAGGAAAGGGTTTCGGTGAAATATATACCTCAAGTTTTATCCGCAATGAAAGCGGGCAGATCATCGTGGACGGCAGTGGCAAGCCGATGGTAGAGGGTGACGCCAGCAAACACTATGCAGGCAACTACAATCCGCAATGGACGGCCGGCATCACCAATACCTTTTCATACAAAAATATTAGCCTCTCTTTTCTTATAGATGAGCGAAAAGGTGGCGTCATTGTTTCGGGCACGCAGGCGCTGCTCGCCTCGAAGGGCGCTTCGGAGTTAACGCTCGCTAATCGCGAGAGTGGTTTCATCGTTCCGAATTCAGTGAAAGAAGACGGGGCAAAGAACGACATCGTTATTTCGGCTGAAGATTACTGGAAGTGGGTGGCGGCAGATAATATTGTGGGCGAATTGTTCACCTACTCCGCAACCAGTATCCGTTTAAGGCAGGTGGATATTACCTATTCGCTTTCTTCAAAGCGCACCGATGGCTTCTTCAAGGGAGCCAGCATCTCGCTTGTCGGAAGAAACCTGTTCTTTTTGAAAAACGACGCTTACGGGTTCGATCCGGAATCGGCATTGGGA
>CBIGXK010000329.1:0-4504 GCA_966193805.1 uncultured bacterium
GGTGAAGAGCGGCCAGGTACTCAACTTTAATGTATTGCAAACGAGGATAGGCCGGAAGAACGTGACGAAGAAGCAACTCGATGAAGCACCCGCTGCAATATTTGCATACGACCTGCTTGAGCAGAATGGACAGGATATACGAGCGCTGCCGATGGAAGAAAGGCGGCGCAGGCTGGCTGCTATCGTCTCGGAGGTGTCGCTTCCTGAGTTGGTGCTATCGCCCATCGTTGATTTTCATGCGTGGGAGCAACTTGCCGAAATGCGTCTCACATCGAGGGAACACAACAGCGAAGGCATCATGCTGAAGCGGAAATCAGCGGCTTACCAGGTGGGCCGCAAAAGAGGCGATTGGTGGAAATGGAAGATAGATCCGTTAACGATTGATGCGGTGATGATTTATGCGCAGAAAGGTGCCGGAAGAAGTAGTAACCTGTACACCGATTATACTTTTGCCGTGAGGGATGGAGACAAGCTCGTTCCTTTTACGAAGGCTTATTCGGGATTAACCGATAAAGAGTTCGCGCAGGTTGATAACTTTGTAAAAAAGAATTCACTCGAAAAATTTGGGCCCGTGCGTACCGTTAAACCAGAGCTGGTATTTGAGATTGCTTTCGAGGGCATCGCCAAAAGTAACCGTCATAAGTCGGGCGTAGCATTGAGGTTTCCCCGCATTGCACGCTGGCGCACCGACAAGCCGGTTGCTGAAATTAATACTTTGGAAGATTTGAAAAAGATGCTGGAGGTGTATGGAAAATAATCAGCCTTCGGCAGTAAAGCTAAAAGACACTCCCGGTTACAAGGTCGTCAGCAAATGGTTGGCGGATCAAAGCATGAAGCCTTTCGCGTTCCAGGAAGAAGCGTGGGAACATATCATCAACAAAAGTTCGGGGCTTGTGAATGCACCCACCGGCTGCGGCAAAACATTTTCTGTTTTTCTTGGAGCCGTGATCGATTTTATCAATGGTAACGTTGATAACTATGCGAAGAAGAAAAACAACGGGCTGCAATTATTATGGATAACGCCGCTGCGGGCGCTGGCTAAAGATATAGGACGTGCCATGGAAGAAGTGGTGAGAGGGTTGGGAATGCAGTGGCAGATAGGCAGCAGAAATGGAGATACGCCTGTTAATGAGCGGCAGCGGCAGAGAAGGAACATGCCCGAGGTGCTTATTACCACACCTGAGAGTTTGCACCTGCTGCTGGCGCAGAAAAATTACCCTGAAATTTTCGCTTCCTTGAAGATCATTGCGGTGGATGAATGGCATGAGTTGCTGGGTTCGAAAAGGGGTGTGCAGGTGGAGTTGGGGATTTCGAGGATTGTTGGATTGAAGGTCCACCCCCGGCCCTTCGGGCCACCCCCGCCAGCGGGGGATATCGTGTTGACTGCTCCGGAACTCCTCGCATCGGCGCACGGCACCGGCCAAGGCAAAGAGCCCGGCGTATCCCCCGCTGGCGGGGGCGACGTAACAGGAATTTCCGGCACCGGCCAAGGCAAAGAGCCCGGCGTATCCCCCGCTGGCGGGGGTGGCGCGGAGCGCCGGGGGTGGACCCTAAGCATCTGGGGCATCAGCGCCACCATCGGCAACCTCGACGAGGCGCGCCGCGTGCTGCTCGCACCACTAAGCAACCAACCCTCCTTCCTCGTAAAAGCGAACATCCCAAAACCCATCGAAGTCATTTCTGTCTTTCCCGAAGAAATAGAAAAATATCCCTGGGCCGGTCACATGGGACTGAAATTGGTGCACCATGTCATCAACATCATCAACAACAGCCGCACCACGCTCATCTTCATCAACACGCGCGGCATGAGCGAAACCTGGTATCAAACGCTCCTAAGAGAATGCCCCGACCTGGCCGGGGCCATCGCACTGCATCACGGCTCGATCGATATGGAAATGCGCACGTGGGTAGAAGAATCACTGCACAGCGGACTCCTAAAAGCGGTGGTATGCACCGCGAGCCTCGACCTGGGCGTTGACTTCAGGCCCGTAGAAACCGTGATACAGGTAGGATCCCCGAAAGGTGTGGCGCGCTTCCTGCAACGGGCGGGACGAAGCGGCCACCAACCCGGCCAGGTGAGCCGCATCTATTTTCTTCCCACACATTCCCTGGAACTCGTGGAAGCGGCGGCGCTGAAAGCGGCGAAAGACATCAACTTCATCGAGAGCCGCGATCCACGCATGCTTTGCTTCGACGTGCTCATCCAATACCTGTGCACGCTCGCCGTTTCTGATGGCTTCAGGCCCGAAGATATATTACCGGAGATACGCTCAACACATTGCTTCAGCGACATCACCGACGATGAATTCAATGAAATATTGTATTTCATCACCTCGGGAGGCTCGGCACTGCAACAGTATGATGAATTTAAAAAAGTCGAAATCATCGACGGCCTTTACAAGATCACCAGCCGAAGAATCGCCATGCGCCACCGCATGCACATCGGTACGATCGTGAGCGATCCGATGCTGAAAGTAAAATTTTTCAGCGGAGGTTATGTGGGCATGATAGAAGAATGGTTCATTTCCCGCCTGCAAGCGGGTGATGTTTTTACCCTGGCAGGACGTGTGCTCGAATTCATGATGATCAAGGACATGACGGTGCTCGTGAAAAAATCGTCCGCTAAGAAGTCAATGGTACCGAGCTGGCAGGGAGGCAGAATGCCGTTGTCGGCAAACCTCGGTATTATGCTGCGAAAAAAATTCAACGAGGCACACGCCGTTGTCGAAAACGATCTCGATACCGACATTGAAATAAAAGTGCTCAAGCCGCTGTTCACCCTTCAGCAAAAGTTGTCGCATGTTCCCAACGAAAATGAATTGCTGATCGAACACATCGAAACAAAAGACGGCTATCATTTATTTGTCTATCCATTCGAAGGCAGGCTCGTTCATGAGGCGCTGGGTGGCCTGCTCTCCTATCGCATCAGCCGCATCACTCCCATCACCTTTTCATTTGCCATGAATGACTATGGTTTCGAATTGCTGAGCGATCAACCCATACCCGTTGATGATACCAACGTTGATGAACTTTTTTCTGCGGAAAATCTTATTGAAGATATTCAGCGAAGCGTGAACGCCGCAGAAATGGCAAAAAGAAAATTCAGGGACATTTCCGTCATCGGCGGACTTATCTTCCAGGGATATCCGGGCGAATATAAAAAGGCCCGGCACCTGCAATCATCAGCGTCGCTGCTGTTCCAGGTTTTTAACGAATATGACAAAGACAATCTGTTGCTGAGGCAAGCTTACAATGAAGTGCTGGAACAGCAGATGGAAGAAATGCGGCTCCGCGACACGCTGTCGCGCATTCATCAGTCGAAAATCGTCATCAAATTTCCTGAGCGGTTAACGCCTTTTTGTTTTCCATTGAAAGTGGACAGCATGCGCGAAAATCTTTCTTCCGAAAAACTCGAGGATCGCGTTAAACGAATGCAGCAGCAATTGAACAGGCAGGCATAAACACTTTATCAAACCCGCACCAGCGAATTGTTGACTATCGCAAACACCACGTCGTCATCTTTGAAATCGACGCTTACCGTACCGGTAAAACGGCTGAATGCGGGAAGCACACAATAGGATTCTGTAAAATAGAAACATGGAAACCTCAGCGTTTGCCTTCCTGCTCCATTGAGCGTAATGCCGGGGTGGATGTGCCCGGAAAAAACATAATGATCCGCTTCATCATCGGTGCCGCAGGCGCCGGGATCATGCTGAAAGCAAAAGCCGGAAACAGTTAGCGTGGGCTCGTATACTTCTATACCGGCGCGCCGGTACCAATTTTTGTTCAGCACATCATGGTTTCCCTTCACCAAATGAATATTGAGGCCAGGAAAGTCATCCCGCCATCTTGAAAAAAGATCCAGTTCTTTATTTGCACTGCTGTGAAACATGTCGCCAACAACGATCAGCGTGTTGGGTTTGAAATATTGTATCTGCGCCACGAGGCGCTGAATGTCTTCCTTAAAAACAGATTGCGGCACGGCAATGCCCGCTTTTCTGAAGTGACCGGTTTTCCCGAAATGAAGATCAGATACGATCAGTGATTTTTCCGTTTCCCAAAAGATACTCCTCTCCGAACACAGGCACAGCGACTGGCCCTTCACCGTAAATTCATGGAACGTCATAGAGGCGCGAAGATAGGCAATAGGCAGAGGGGAAAGGGAAGACGGGAGACGGAAGACGGGAGACGGGAGACGAGCGAGGTATCCCCCGCTGGCGGGGTTTCACGCAAAGACGCAAGGAAATTGCAAAATGTATCCCCCGCTGGCGGGGTTTCACGCAAAGACGCAAGGAAACTGCAAAATGTATCCCCCGCTGGCGGGGTTTCACACAAAGACGCAAGGAAACTGCAAAATGTATCCCCCGCTGGCGGGGTTTCACGCAAAGACGCAAGGAAATTGCAAAATGTATCCCCCGCTGGCGGGGTTTCACGCAAAGACGCAAGGAAACTGCAAAATGTATCCCCCGCTGGCGGGGGTGGCGCGAAGCGCCGGGGGTGGACC